>DAOPLW010000021.1:0-9692 GCA_035391945.1 Oscillospiraceae bacterium
GTGCGGTAGCCGATAAAATTCATCGGCCAGACCACCGCGATGGCATGAACCCCTATCTCTCCAAGCTTCTCACCATCGCGGTGGTCTGGCCGATGAATTTTATCGGCTACCGCACGTTCGTATTCAACCACAACGGGACAGGAGGCGCGGCATGACGGATCAGGAACTGGTGAAAACGGCGCTCGGGATGCTGGAAGCGGCCTACGTGCCCTACTCGCATTTTGCGGTGGGCGCGGCGCTCGAGTGCGCGGACGGCACGGTCTATACCGGCTGCAACGTTGAAAACGCGGCCTACGGCGCGGGCATCTGCGCCGAGCGTACCGCGCTCGTCAAGGCCGTGAGCGAAGGAAAGCGCGCGTTTACGCGGCTGGCCGTCGCGGCGAGGAGCCGGGATTTCTGCACGCCGTGCGGCATATGCCGGCAGATGCTCTACGAATTCGCGCCCGACCTTCCGGTGCTCTGCGCCCGCGCGGACGGATGCTTCCGGACCTATACGCTCCGGGAGCTCCTCGCGCACGGGTTCGGGCCGGAGGGACTCATCGAAGGGGCGGAAACG
This sequence comes from Oscillospiraceae bacterium, assembly GCA_035391945.1. Lineage (GTDB taxonomy): Bacteria > Bacillota > Clostridia > Oscillospirales > Oscillospiraceae > DAOPLW01. Next base: position 557 of record DAOPLW010000021.1, read on the forward strand.
GAGAAGTGCGGCTGCGGCGAAACGTAAAACGGCCGGGACGGACGCGACACGCACCTCCGTCCGCCTGCGTCCTGCGGCAGGCCCCCGGGGGACGGAAGGCCGCCGGACCGGAGAGAAAGAAAGAGGCGGAACGATGTCGGAACCATTTTTATACAGCCGCGAGGCCCATCCGGCGGATACGGCCGTGCGCGTGGGTCCCGTGACGATCGGCGGCGGGGGAGACCCCGTCGTGATCGCGGGGCCCTGCACCGTGGAGAGCCGGGAGCAGCTGCTTGCGGCCGCGCGCGCGGCGAAGGAGGCGGGCGCGGCCATGCTGCGCGGCGGCGCCTTCAAGCAGCGCACCTCCCCGCGCGATTTCGCCGGGCTGGGGGAGGAGGGACTGCGTCTTTTGGCCGAGGCCCGGGCCGAGACGGGGCTTCCCGTCGTGAGCGAGATGACGGACCTGCGCCAGGCGGCGCTTTTCACGCGGTATACGGACATGGTCCAGGTGGGCGAGCGCAACATGCAGAACGTGGCGCTCCTGCGCGCGGCGGCGAGAACCGGCCTGCCGGTCCTCCTCAAGCGCGGGCGCGCGGCGACTTACGAGGAGTGGCTCCTCGCCGCGGAGTACATCCTCCGGGAGGGAAACCAGGACGTCGTCCTCTGCGAGCGCGGCATCCGGACCTTCGAGACCTACACGCGCGCGACGTTCGACGCCGCCGCGTTCCCGGTGCTGAAATCCCTGACCCATCTGCCGGTGCTGGCGGACCCGTCCCACGCGGCCGGGCGCAGCGATCTCGTTTCGCCCCTCGCGCTCGCGGCCGTGGCCGCGGGGGCGGCCGGCGTCATGGTGGAGATTCATCCCGAAGCCGCCCGCGCCCTGTGCGACGGCGCGCAGGCGCTGCCCCCCGCGGCCCTGCCGGGCCTCATTGACCGGATAAGGAAGGTGTCCCTATGCGTAAAATGACCGTTTCCGTTCCCTCGCGTCCCTATGACGTCTGCTTTGACGCGGGGCTCCTCTTCGGCGCGGGCGAGGTGATGCGCGCGGCAAAAAAAAGCGCGGGCCGCGTGGCGATCGTCACGGACGAAGCCGTCGGCGCGCGCTACGCGGGCATCGTGCGACTGAACCTCGAAGCCGCGGGATTTCTTCCGTCCGTCGTGAACATCCCGGCGGGGCAGGCGGGAAGGACGCTTGAAACGGCCGCGCGGCTGTGCGACGCGTTTGAAGCGGCGGGCCTCTCGCGCGGCGACGTGGTCGCCGCGCTCGGCGGCACCTCGGTATGCAGCGCGGCGCTCTTCGCCGCGGCGATCTACCTGGGCGGCACGGACTTCGTTGCGCTGCCCACGACGCTCGCCGCGCAGGCGGGCGCTGCCGCCGGCGGCGTCGCGCGCGTGGCGCTCTCCGGCGGCGAGATGCTCGCCGGCACGTATCATCCGCCGCGTCTGGTCCTCTGCGACACGGACTGCCTCGCCTCGCTTCCCGAAGACGTGCGCGCGGCGGGCGTCGCGGAAATCATCCGGACCGCGCTGGTCGCGGACGCGGTGCTCCTCAAGCGCCTGGAAAAGGGCATGACGCCGGAGAGCATGGCGGAGCGCTGCTGCAAGGACAGGATCGCGCTCATCGAGCAGGACGAGGCCGCGCGCGGTGCGCAGAAAGTGCTCTCGTTCGGCCACGCCGTGGGCGATGCGCTTCAAAAAACAACCGGCTGCCCATCCGGCGCGGCCCTCGCCGCCGGCATGGCCGCGGCGCTTCGCATGACGGAACGGATGGAACTGCTTCAGGAACCGGCGCTCCCGGCGCGGCTGGAGGCGCTCCTCGCGCGCTTTTCGCTGCCCGCGCGCGTCCCCTGCGACGTCGACGCGCTCTTTCACGCCGTCATGCAGGACCGGCGGCGCGCGGCCGGAGACGTCGAAATCGTACTTGTTCCCTCGGCGGGCTGCGCGCAGCTCTGCCGCATATCGGCTGAGGCGCTTCAAACGCTTTTGCGGGAAGTTTTGTAAGCCGCGCGGACCGGAATAAAAAAGAACCAAGCAACGCACACTCTCGATGGGGTGAGACCTGTGCGTTGCTTTTCTGTTCTGGAAGGGGCCGGTGCGCCGCTCTCCGAAATCATTGAAGCGGGCGCACACGCCTGCGGAACGCCGATTGAGGCGCTTGGTTTCCAGCGGGGCGAAGATGCGCCGGAACTGATTGTCCTTGCGCCGGGCGCGGCGCTGCCGCGCCCGTGCGTCTGCCGGTGCGCGCTTGTGCCGGATACGGCGAATGCGCGTGCTCTGCGCGCGCTCACGGCCGATGCGGCGGTGAGTTACGGACTATCCAAACGATGCAGCCTTACCCTCTCCAGCCTGGAACCGCAAAGGCCCGTTCTGGCGCTCCAGAGAGAGATCGCGACGCTTACGGGCATTGTGCTCGAGCGGCAGGAGCTGCCACTGCGGCCATGGTGCAACGCGGGGCCGGAGCCGCTGCTGGCTGCGGCCGGGACGCTGCTTCTCTTGGGCGTACCACCGGAGCGGCTGGTAAGCGGAACAAAATAGAAAATGCCCGCCGGGAAACCGGCGGGCATTTTCCGCGCTTATCGAAAAAGCCATAGAGTTTTTCGGCAGGCGCGGCGCGTCCGGCCGAAACCCCCTCGCACGGCGAGAGAACGAGAGGACATCTTCTATGACCGTTTCCCGTCCGCTTCGCCGCGCAGCTGCTCCAGCGCCCGGGCGAAGGTCTCGAGCTCCTGCCCGCTCGCGTCCGGGACGGCCTCGCCGCCCTTGCCCTGGAAGATCGCGTCCGCCAGGTTGTCGAAATAGGTGAAGGTCTGCAGCGCGATGCCGCGCCGGACATCGGCCAGAAGCAGCAGCGAATCGCCCGGGCCGACGCCGAACATGTCCCGGACCTCTTTGGGAATTACGATCTGCCCCTTCGGGCCCAGTTTCACCGCGCTCATATAACGGCCGTCCTCCTGGGCGGGCCGCCCGTCGCCCTTCTCCACCGCGATCATCTCCATACAGTATAATTTGTATAACCGATTATATAGGATACGGCACGCTTGTCAAGGGGCGCGCGGCGTTATATAATGCCGGGAGAACATCCGCGGGAGGAATTCCATGAAAATCGCCGTCTATACCCTCGGCTGCAAGGTGAATCAATACGAGAGCGGGGCGATGGAGCGCGCGCTCCAGGCGCGCGGCCACACGCTTGTGCCGTTTGGAGAGAAGGCCGACGCCTACCTCGTGAACACTTGCACCGTCACCGCCGTAAGCGACCAGAAGTCGCGGCAGATCATCCACCGCGCCCGGCGGGAGAATCCGGACGCGGTCATCGGCGTGTGCGGCTGCTACGCGCAGACCGCGCCGGAGGCCGTTCGCGCGGCGGGGGCCGACCTCGTCATGGGGACCGACGGACGCGGCGCGTTCCTTGACGCGCTGGAGGAGGCGCTGCGCGAGAAGCGGGCGCGGCCCCGCGGGGGCGTCGTGCGCGTATCGCCCGCCCTCGGGCACCGCACCTTTGAATTTCTGCCCGCCGGCGGCGTCGACGGGCGCACGCGCGCCATGCTCAAGGTGGAGGACGGCTGCGTCAATTTCTGCACCTACTGCATCATCCCCTACGCGCGCGGTCCGGTGCGCTCGCTGCCTTTGGAACAGGCGGTTTCGGAAGCCGTCCGGCTCTGGAAAGAGGGCTACCGCGAGCTTGTCGTGACCGGCATCGAGATCTCCTCGTACGGCTCCGATCTGCCGGGCAAACCGGGCCTTATCGATCTTCTGGAAGCGATCTCCCGCGCCGCGCCTCTCCTGCGCATCCGGCTGGGCTCCCTCGAGCCGCGCACCGTTACGGAGGACTTCTGCGTCCGCGCGGCGAAGATCGAAAGCCTCTGCCCGCATTTCCACCTTTCGCTGCAGAGCGGCTGCGACGCGACGCTCAAACGCATGAACCGGAAATACGACACCGCGCGCTTCCGGGAATCCGTGCGGCTCCTGCGGGAGCAATTCGACCATCCGGCCGTGACGACTGACCTCATCGTGGGCTTTCCGGGGGAGACGGAGGCGGAATTCTCCGAGACGCTCTCGTTCATCCGCGCCTGTGACTTTGCGGCCATGCATATTTTTCCCTACTCGCGGCGCAGCGGCACGCCCGCCGCGTCGATGCCCGGACAGGTGCCGCGCGCGGAAAAGGCGCGCCGCGCACGCAGAGCCGCCGCCGTCGCGAAAGAGATGGAGGAATCGTACCTTACCGCCTGCGTGGGGAAAACGTTCCCGGTTCTCTTCGAAGAGATGAAGGACGGGGAGAACCGCGGCCACGCGCCCAATTACGCGGGGGTGACCCTGCCGGGGCCGGAAAACCTGCGCGGGCGCGTCGTGCCCGTTCGCGTCACCGGCCTTGCCCCCGGCGGCCTTACGGGAGAACCCGTCCGGGGGGCGCAGCCGTGACCGGCCGCGCGGCGGGCGTACTGCTGCACGTTACCTCCCTGCCGGGGCCCTACGGCGCGGGGACGCTGGGCCGGGAGGCCCATGATTTCATCGATTTTCTCGCCCGGGCGGGGCGACGCTGGTGGCAAGTACTGCCCCTTGCCCCCACCGGCGGGGGCGACTCGCCCTATCAGAGCCCGTCCGCTTTCGCGGGAAGCCCCCTTCTCATCGATCCGGACCTTCTTCTGGAGGAGGGCCTTCTCACGGAGGAGGCGTGCGCCGCCGCTCAGTGCGGCGCGCCGGACCGCGCGGACCTGAACTGGGTGAAAGCGACGCGCCCGGTTCTCCTTGAGGCGGCCTTCCGCTGCGGAAAAGAGCGCGACCGGGAAGCGCAGGCACAATTTTCGGCGGAAAATGCCGCGTGGCTGCCGGCGTACGTCCTTTTTATGGCCCTGCGCGAGCGGTTCGGGCCGCTCGAGGGCTGGCCGGAGGAGCTCCGCCGCCGGGACGGCGACGCGGTATCCCTCTGGTCCGAGCGGCTTTCGGAGCGGACCGGGTTCCATACCTGGGTCCAGTTCGTCTTCCAGCGCCAGTGGGACGCGCTGCGAAGGCACGCGCGGGAGCGGGGCGTGCGCATCCTGGGGGACGTCCCCATCTATGTCTCCGGGGACAGCGCGGAGGTCTGGAGCCGCCCGGAGCTCTTCCGGGTGGACGGGAGCCTCCGCACGACGGCGGAGGCCGGCGTGCCGCCGGACGGATTTAACTCCTCCGGGCAGACCTGGGGCTGCCCCGTCTACCGGTGGAACGCGCACGCGCGCGAAGGTTACGCGTGGTGGCTCGCGCGGCTCCGGCGCGCAGCGGCGCTTTACGATGCCGCGCGCATCGACCACTTCCGGGGCCTTGAGGCCTATTGGGAGATCCCGCCTGCGGCACCGGCCGCCGAAGGGCGCTGGCGGAAAGGGCCCGGTATGGGCTTGCTTCGCGCCGCGCGGCGGGAACTGCCGGACTTTCCGCTCGTTGCGGAGGACCTGGGCACCCTCACGCCGTCGGCCGTGGCGTTTATCGAAGCGTCGGGCCTTCCGGGGATGCGGGTGCTCGTTTCGGCGTTCGAGGCGGGCGGCGCGAGCAGCTTCCTGCCGCATCGCATTCCGGAAAACGCGGTGGTCTACACCTCCACGCACGACACGCCCACCTTCGTCGAATGGCTCTTTTCGCGCGCGTCGGAGGACGAGCGGCGCTTTGCCGTCGACTACCTGCGCCTGCGGGAGGACGAGGGTTTCGGCTGGGGCGCGGTCTGCGGCGCGTGGCAGACGGCCGCCAGGCTCGCTGTCGCGCCCATGCAGGACATCCTCGGCCTCGGCGCGGACGCCCGCATGAACGCGCCGGGGACCGTGGGCGGCGCCAACTGGCGCTGGCGCGTGCGCCCGGAGGCGCTCAACGCCGGCGTCGCCGACCGACTGCGGCATATCACGGAGGTCTATGGAAGATGAGAAGGAGGGAGGCGCGCGGCATGGACACAAACGGACTCGTCCTGCGGCCGGAGCGGCCGGAGGACCACCGAAAAACGGAAGAACTGACCCGGGAGGCGTTCTGGAACGTCCATGTTCCGGGCTGCTGCGAACACTACCTGCTGCATGAAATGAGGCGTGCGGACGCCTTTCTCGCCGGGCTGGATTTCGTCGCGGAGCTCGGCGGCAGGCTCGTGGGGAATATCGTATACACCAGAGCAGAGCTCCTCCTCGACAGCGGGACGCGCCGCGAAGCGATCTCGTTCGGTCCCCTCTCCGTGCGTCCGGAGTATCAGGGCAGGGGGGTCGGAGGGGCGCTCATCGAGCATACGAAAAAGCTCGCGCGGGAGGCGGGACACACGGCGATCCTTATTTATGGCGACCCCGCGTACTACGGGCGGTTCGGCTTTCTCCCGGCGGAAACATACGGCATCGGGACGCCGGACGACATGTACGCCGCGCCGCTTCAGGCGCTCGAGCTGTACCGGGGGGCGCTGAAAGACGCGCGCGGCCGCTTCTTTGAGGACGCCGTCTTCGACGTCGACGAGGGTGCGGCGGCGGCCTTCGACGCGGACTTCCTCCCGCCCGGAGAGAAGCGGGAGGACCTGCCGAGCCAGGCGCGCTTCCGCAGCCTTGTCGGCATGCGCAAGCCGAGAAAATAGAACCTTCGCCGAACGGAGACGGCCGCGGGCAACCGCCCGCGGCCGTTTTGCATGCAAATTATATTTCCCGCAGATCGTACGGCGTGGTCTGGTAGACATAGTAGTTGAGCCAGTTGTTATAGAGCAGCTGCGCGTGCGAGCGCCAGGTGGCGCTCGGCGTCCTTTTCGGGTTGTCGCCCGGGAAGTAGTGCGCCGGGATCTCCGGGCGGATGCCGGCCTCCACGTCCCTGCGGTACTCGAGCGCGAGCGTGTCCGCGTCGTACTCAGGATGACCCATAAAGAAAAAACGCCGGTTGTCGCGGCTCTTCACCGCGAAGACGCCCGCCTCCTTCGAGGTCGCCAGGAGTTCGAGCTCCGGCACCGCGCGGATGTCCGACTCCCAGACCTCCGTGTAGCGGGAATGGGGCATGGGGAAGGTATCGTTGAAGCCGCGGAAGAGCGGGGAATTGCGCTTTTTCATCGTGTGTTCGTAGACGCCCGAGAGCTTTTTTTGCCGTGTCCGCTTCGGGATACCATAGTGGTGGTAGAGCCCGGCCTGCGCGCCCCAGCAGATGTGCAGCGTGCAAAAGACGTTCTTTTTCGTCCACTCCATGATCTCGCACAGCTCCGGCCAGTAGTCCACGGCCTCAAATTCCAAATTTTCCACCGGCGCGCCGGTGATGATCATGCCGTCGTATTTTTTGTCCCTCACCTGCGGGAAAGTGGTGTAAAAGGAGTCGAGATGGTGGCTGTCGACGTTTTTTGCGGTGTGGCTCTGGGTCTGGAGCAGCTCGATCTCGATCTGGAGGGGCGTGTTGGAGAGCTTGCGCAGAATCTGCGTCTCCGTGGTGATCTTCGTGGGCATCAGGTTGAGAATGAGGAGCTTGAGGGGGCGGATGTCCTGGTGCAGCGCGCGGTATTCGGTCATGACGAAGATATTCTCCCGCTCCAGCGCGCGCGTGGCGGGCAGGGAATCCGGTATTTTAATCGGCATGGAGAGAAGACCTCCTTTATGCGTATCGGAGAGAGGCGGAGAGACCCGTGGCCTCATCGCCGGAATCGCTGCTCGGCGGGGTGATGGGCGTGCCGTCCGGCTGGTCCTCCGGATGCTCGCTCTTTTCCTCGGCTTCCTGCTGCGCCTTTTCGGCGGCGGCCACCTCCTCGTTAAACGCCTCGAAGGTGATAGAGCGCAGGGAGGCGAGCAGGGGGGAGAGATCATTTATGGGAATGCCGAAATTGAGGTTCTGGCCAACGGTGTAAGTCGCGTAGGTCACGCCCAGGACGTTCCCGCACATGTCCAGAAGCGGCCCTCCGCTGCTGCCGCGCGAAATGGGCGTGGAGAACTGAAAGTCGGTGAGCGTCTCGTCGCGCAGACCGATCTCTTCGCGAAACCCGCTCACGACGCCTGTGGACATGGTGTTGAAAAAGCCGTAGGGGCTGCTGATGGAGACGAGCGGAAGACCGCGCACCAGCACGTCCGAATCGCCCAGGGCGAGCGGCACGGAATCCAGGATGCCACCCGCGCGCAGAATGGCCAGGTCGCGCCCGGCGTCGTAGGCGAGGACGTACCCGACGCTGTAGACGCGCCCATCGTCCGTGACGGCGGTGAGCGTATCGCAGTCCTCTATCACGTGGTAACAGGTGACGATCTGCCCGCCCCCGCCGATGAAAAAGCCCGAGCCGATCCCGCATTCCTCGCCCTCACTGTCATAAGCGACGATCTCGACCACGGAGACGGCTTTCTCCCCCAGCGCGACCGTGTCCAGCTGCGCGTCGGAAGCGGAAACAAGGCCGATCCCGTCGCAGTAGCTTTCGGAGGTATCCACATAGAGCGCGCCGGCCGCTTTGTCCCAGGTGAGGGAAAAGTCCATCGCCGAGGCGATGTCGCACAGACGCATGTAGAGATCGTCCCCGATCACGTAGCCGGTGAAATCCGTCCCGAAACCGTCCAGCAGGATCGTACCGTCGAAAAGCCGGGCGGAAGCGGACTTCGTGGGCATGTCGCCCACCAGCTCGCCGCCCACCAGCAGGTAGGGCGTGTCGCTGCGAAGGTCGATCGTGCCGGCCTCCTCGTCCCAGACCACGTCGAAATGCTTGGAGGAGCCGCTGAGCATGACAGCCAGGTCCCGTACATTATAATAATGACTGTCGTTTATCGCGTAGGCCAGAAGCTCAGGCGGACGCCCGTCAATGACGAGCTGTGTGGAGATCGGCTCGGCCGTGACGGCATCCGGCCCGGCGGCAACAGCCGAAAGGAGGCCTGTGAGCAGCGCCAGAACGAGCAGCAAAGACGCAATCTGTTTGATTTTCATGGGGCGGTATGTCTCCTCTGCAATAAAATATGGAAATTTAAGTATACCACGGGCGGACGGTGCTTGCAAGGCGGACAGGCCACTCTGAAAAAAATCTGAAAAAAGAAAATTGGGGGTTGACAGTCGCTGCCCGTTGTGCTATTTTAATCTAGCGCGCTGCGGAAGACGGCCGGCGGATTTCTAGGAAAACCGCTTGACAGGACACCCGGCGTGTGGTATCATAGAAGCCCGTCACAAAGGGCGGACGTGCACCTTGTAAATTAAACAACGTGACAAAGAAAGCACCAGAGAAGGACAGTTG
>DAOPLW010000022.1:0-9613 GCA_035391945.1 Oscillospiraceae bacterium
GGCGGCAAATACCATCGAACTGGACCTGACGCACCCGGAGCTGCAGCTCATCGAATTGGGTGAGATCGATGCCCGTCAGGTCCAGTTCGATGGTATTTGCCGCCGCCGCCGTCGTTACGCTCATGAGCCGCACGAGCGCCATGCTCCCGGCCGCCGCGTCGAGTTTCTGATTGTCCGCGTTGAAATCCGCGCGCAGCACGGGGTCGTCCGCGGCCCACTGGCAGAGCCCGAGGCTCGCAGTCTGATCGCTTGCCATACAATTCCTCCTCAAAAGAAATACGGTTGACAAAAGCGGCGCCCCCCGGACGCAGGGTTGCCCGTTTCCGTCCAACTCTCCGCATAAATTTCCGGCGCATGGGGGGAATTGCCGCTTCGCCGCACATGCGGCCGGCGTTTTCCCTATGTGTGGCCGTGCGCCCCGCGCACGGCCGTGTTTCCCCGTTTGCCGGGCCGCGCTTCCCGCGCGGATCGGCAAGGCCTCCGCCGGCAGCGGGCCTGGGTCCGGGACGCCGGGCGCGGGTTCCCTCCCCGCGGAAAAGAGAAAGGCCCCCGCGGCACCGGTGCCGCGGGGGCCTTTCTTTTCCAACGATATGCCGCAGGAGTTCTTTCGGGGGGAGCGGGGCCGACTGCTGCGCGCCGGCGGCGGGCACCCCGCCCGTTCCGCTGCGGTTAGAAAATACTTCCGCAGGCGGTGATGCCGTGGCCCAGGTCCTCGCGGTAGTCCGGCGCGGCGGGATCGAGGCTGCCCAGCACCACGCCGTCCGAACCGGATTTGCCCGTGGAATGCACGTAGCGGCCGTCGCCGAGGTACATCGCCACGTGGCCGGGGAAAAACATGAGATCGCCGGTTTTGAGGCGGTCGCAGGAAATCTCGCGGAGCGGATAGCCCTCCTTGAGCTTCGCGTCGCGCCAGATCGTCACGCCGCAGAGAAGGTAGCTCATCGAGACGAGCCCCGAGCAGTCGATGCCCAGGGGCGTCTTGCCGCCCCAGCGGTAGTGCGTGCCGAGGTAGGAAAGCGCGGTATCCGCGAAGCACCGCCGGAGTGTTTCCTCGTCCGCCGGGGACCAGGCCGTCCGCAGTTCGCCGAGATAGCTCTCCCTGGTAAAGCCCATCCGGCCGTCGCAGAAGAGCACGCGCACCCAGCCGTCCGCAGCCTCGCCCAGCGGAGAGACGACCGCCCCGCGCGTGAGAAACGCGACGCACCAGCCCTGCACGCGCGCCTCGGAGAGAACGTCGCAGCAGCCCTTGGTGACGACCATCTTCGGCAGGGCCGCCCAGCGGAGAGCTGCAGCGTTATCCAGGAGAAGATATCGGGCGCACACAAAGCCCTCGTAGCCGTAGTGCGTGCGCACGCGCCACCAGCCGTCCGCCGCGCAGCCGAGCACGGAGACCTCCATGCCGCACAGGGCCTCGTCCGCCCGCTCGCAGCGCTCCGAGGGCTGCGTCATCAGAGGCGCGATGGTGGAGACGACCAGAGCCTTCTGCATGGAAAGACCTCCCATGCGCTTAAGAGCGCACAAATTTCTTGATTGACCTGCCGCGCGCGGGAGAGTTCGCCCCTCCGTCCCGCTTCCCGCCGCAGGCAGGGGAACCTGGAAAATCGGAGGCCGCGGCGTGATGTTTCGCGCGGGACCTCCCTTTGACGGCCCGGGCGCGCCCGGGGGGCACCCTGGAACATTCTATGCCTGCGCGTCCAGAATCAGCCGGCCGATGCGCCCGATCAGGCGCTTGGCGTACCGGTCGTTCTCCGGCGCACCGGTGACGAAGACGCCGACGTAAAGGGGACCTCCCGGCAAAAAGAACACGCCTGCGTCATGGGACACGCCCGGAAGCCCACCGGTTTTGTGCGCAAAGGGAATGTCCTCGGCCACGTAGCGCGTGAGCTTATCGAGACTCCGCTGGCGCAGAAGATGGCGCAGGGCGTGCCTGCAGAGCGCGGGGGTGAGGATCGTTTCATTGACCAGCGCCCGGTAGAAGCGGAACTGGTCGCGCGCGCTCGTGAGGTTGTCGCGCCCGGCCGCCAGGGCGGTAAAGTCCAGCATCCGGCGCGCCAGGACGGTCTCCGTGCAGCCGAGCGAGGCGATATAGACGTTGACCGTTTCATAACCCAGAAGATCGATGAGAACGTTTGTCGCGGTGTTGTCCGAGGAGACGATCATCCAGTAGAGGAGCTCGTCAAGCGCCATCGTGCGCGCGCCGTACTCAAAGACCTCCGAGTCGTCCAGTATGACATCCGCGGAGACGGGGACGATCTGCGGGAGGGAGAGGCGGCCGCGCCGCACCTCCTCCAGCGCCGCGAGAAGGACGGGCACCTTGATGGTGGAAGCGGCGCTCACGGGGCGCCCGGCGCCGACGTCGAGCAGCGTCTCGCCCGTGTCCGCGCGCGCGGCGAGGACGCAGACGCGCGCGGCGGCGGCGTCAATCTCCCTTTGAACGGATTCTTTCAGCATAGTTATCCTCCTTCCGGGACGGCGCGGCGGAAAAACGGCACCCGGCACCGTCAGAGAAGCGCGAGCGCGGCCCCGTCCGCGTCCAGCCGGGCCATGCCGCCCAGCGGCAGCGCGCAGCAGGGACGCGCATGCCCGCAGGGGAAATTCAGAATCGCGGGTTTCCCCGCCGGAACGACAAGCTCCTCGAAAACCTCCCGCAGTGTCAGGGAGGCGGCAGGGTCTTCGGGCCGGCAGTCGGTGAAATAGCCGAGAACCACGCCCGCGCAGTCGCGGAATTTCCCGGCGTTGCGCAGGGTCGTGAGCATGGAGTCCACGCGGTAGACCATCTCGTTTACGTCCTCGAGGAAGAGAATTTTCCCGCGCGTATCGAGCTCCCAGGGCGTGCCGAGCGAGGCGACGGCGAGGGAGAGGTTCCCGCCGCAGAGCCGCCCCTCGGCCGCGCCGGAGACGAGCGTTTCGGCCCTGTGCCCCGCCGGCATGGACACCCTTCCGGACAGCCCGCCGAAGAGCGCGCGGCGCAGATGGTCCATGGTGTAGGCGTCCTGCGGCTCATAATATTCCGTGGAGGGCATAATCGTGTGCCAGGTGGCGAGCCCCGCCTGGTTGAAGGCGATGTGAAGGCTCGTCACGTCGCTGTACCCGGAAAAGAACTTGGGGTGCGCGGCGACGGCGGGGACGTCCAGGCGCGGCAGCAGGCGGTGCGCACCGTAGCCGCCCCGGATGCACAGGACGCCATCGATCGCGGGGTCCAGGAACGCGCGCATGAGATCGCCTGCGCGCAGCTCGTCCGACCCGGCGAAATACCCGTGGCGGGCGGAGGAGCTCTCATAGACGACGGGGGATAGCCCCAGCGCCCGCACAGCGGCGACGGCCGGCTCCAGACGTTCCGCCGGCACGTAGGAAGAGGCGCACACGAGCGCCACCCGCGCGCCGGGGAAAAGGGGTTTTGGGACGATCATGGCTTCATCTCCCGAAAGACGGCCGCGGCCCGCCGCTCTCCGGCGGGCCGTGCGGGGCCGAGATGTTAAAAGAGTCTCCTGCGGTAGTCGTCCAGCTCCCTCTCCGTGCCGAGGACGAAATGCCCCGGTTCGAGCTCCGCCCAGAGCTGCGGCGCGCCGCTCCGGTCCATTTTGGAGGGGTCGAAGACCTCGAGTACCTTCTGCTTCTCGGCGACGGGGTCCGGCATCGGGATCGCGGAAAGAAGCGCGCGGGTGTAGGGGTGGAGCGGGTGCAGGAAGAGCGCTTCCGTCTCCGCGAGCTCCACGATTTTCCCCAGATGGATGACCGCGATGCGGTCGGAGATGAAGCGCACCACGGACAGGTCGTGGGCGATAAAAAGGTACGTCAGCCCGCGCTCGCGCTGGAGCGCGGCGAGGAGGTTTAAGACCTGCGCGCGGATGGAGACGTCCAGGGCGGAGATAGGTTCGTCCGCGATGACGAACTCCGGCTCCATGATGAGCGAGCGCGCCACGCCGATGCGCTGGCGCTGGCCGCCGGAAAACTCGTGCGGGAAGCGGGAGGCGAATTCCGGCAGGAGGCCGACCTTCCGCAGCACCTGCTCCACACGCTTTTTGCGCTCGGCCTCGGAGAGACCCCGGTGTACGTTCAAAAGGCCCTCGGAGACGATATAATCCACCTTGGCGCGCTCGTTGAGGGAGGCCATGGGATCCTGAAAGATCATCTGGATCTCCTGGGTGAGGCGGTGGTCCAGCGCGCGGGGGATTTTGCCGGAGATCCGCTCGCCCTTAAACAGGATCTCCCCGTCCGAGACGGGATTGATGCGGATGATGGCCCGGCCGATGGTCGTCTTGCCGGAGCCGGACTCGCCCACGAGGCCGAAGGTCTCGCCTCTGTAAATGTCGAAGGAGACGCCGCGCACGGCCTCGAAGCGCCGCCGGCGGCTGCCGAAGGCGACGCGCAGGTCGCGCACGGAGAGAAGGGTTTCCCGGTTATTTTTCACGCAGCTTCGCCCCCTCCTCGCGTAACTTCCGGATGTGCGCCGGCGGCTCCACCTTGGGCGCGCGCGGGTCCAGGAGCCAGGTGCGCGCCCGGTGCGTGGGCGTGATGTCGAACCAGGGCGGCCGCGCGACGAAGTCCACCTTGAGCGCACGCGGGTTGCGCGGGGCGAAGGCGTCGCCATGGACTTCGGCGAAGAGGCTGGGGGGCGTCCCCTGGATCGTGTAGAGCTCCTCGCCCTTGACGCCGAGCTGCGGCAGGGAGGAGAGCAGCGCCCACGTATACGGGTGGCGCGGGTCGTAAAAGACCTCGTTTGCCGTGCCGAGTTCCACGATGTCGCCCGCGTACATGACCGCGATGCGGTCGGCGACGTTCGCCACCACGCCCAGATCGTGCGTGATGTAAATGGTCGTGAGGTCGTATTTGGCTTTGAGGGACTTGATAAGCTCGAGGATCTGTGCCTGGATGGTGACGTCCAGCGCCGTGGTCGGCTCGTCGCAGATGAGGATCTTCGGCCGGCAGGCCATGGCGATGGCGATGACCACGCGCTGGCGCATGCCGCCGGAAAATTCGTGCGGATACTGGTGGAAGCGGCGCTCCGGCTGCGTGATGCCCACGTCCGCGAGCAGCGAGATCGCCGCGCCCTTCGCTGCGGAAGAGGAGAGGCGACTGTGGAGCGCGACGGCCTCGGTGATCTGCGCGCCGACGCTCTTGAGCGGGTTAAGGGAGGTCATCGGGTCCTGCATGACCATCGCGATCTCCCGGCCGCGGATCGCGCGCCACTGGGCCTCGGTTTTGAATTTGGCGAGGTCCGCGCCGCCGTAAAAGATCTCGCCCCCGGCGATAAAGCCGTTCTGGTCGAGAAGGCCCATAAAGGTCTTGGTAAAGACGGATTTCCCGCTGCCGCTCTCGCCCACGATGGCGAGGCTCTCGCCCTTGTAAACGTCCAGAGAGATCTGCCGGATGGCCCGCAGGAGCCTTCCCCGGAGGGTAAAGCGCACGTCCAGGCTGCGGACGGACAGGATCGGTTCGTTCATGCCGCTCCCCCCCTAAACATGGTTCTTCGGATCGGCGGCGTCGGCGAAGACGCTGCCGATGATGTAGAACGAAATGGTGACGATCGAGAGCACCACGGAGGGGAAAATGAGCTGGTAGCGCAGGGAGGGGGTCATCATGAGGACGCGTCCGGCAATGATGAGGTTGCCGAGAGAGGGGGTCGCGAGCGGCAGACCGAGGCCGATGTAGGTGAGAAACACCTCGTCGGAGATGGCCGTAGGGATGGCCATGGCCACGCGCAGCATGATGACAGAGACGAGATAGGGGAGAAGGTTCCGGAAAATGATTTTGCGCGTGGAGCTGCCGAGACAGCGCGAGGCGAGGTTGTAGTCCCGGTCGCGGATGATGACGATCTGGTTGCGGATGAAGCGCGCCATCGGCAGCCAGCCCACAAAGCACATGGAGAGGATGAGGGTGGACATGGAGGGGCGCAGGATGTAGGAGATCAGAATCAGGATGATGGTGCGCGGGACGTTGTCCACGATGTTGTAAAGCTCGGTAAAGAACTTGTCGAGCTTCCGGACATAGCCCCAGAGGACGCCCACCGAAATGCCGATGACACATTCGGAGAGGGCCACCACGAAACCGATAAAGAGCGAGGTCCGCGTGCCGGACCAGATGCGCGCCCAGAGGTCCTGCCCGAGCTTGTTGGTGCCGAAGAGGAAGCCGCTCTCGCCCGGCTTGAGATTTTTCATGATCAGGCCGTTCTCGTCGTAGTGGATGAGGTTCGGGTCATACTGCCCGGGGAGATACGGCTGGACGAACGTAAAGAGCAGGAGCAGTCCCAGGAAGATGACCAGAAAGCGCGCGGTCCTGTTTTTCCAGAAGAGCTGCATGGTGCTGCGCCAGTATGAATAGTTGGAGTAGCCCGTGCGTTCGGCGGCTTCGCTGTCGTATTCCGCGAAGGTGAAGAGATCGCGGTCCAGCGCCGCTGCCTCCTCCGGTGTGAGGTCGGGCGCGGTGGCAAGCTGCCGCTCGGTCTCGGCGCTTAAGGCGTCGCCCAGACGCGCGGCTTTGCCGTTTCGGAGAAGTCTGAGACTCATCAGCGCGCTCCCTCCTTTCCGGTGAGGGAAATACGCGGATCAGCGACGCTCATGAGAATGTCACCCAGGAGCAGCCCCAGGATGCCGACGCAGGCGTAGATGAGCACCAGCGCCTGCACCATCGTGTTGTCCTGCCGCTGGATCACGTCGATGAGAAGACCGCCCATGCCGGGGACAGAAAAGAGGGATTCGACGTAGATGGAGCCCATGATGGTCAGGAGCAGCGACGAGGGAAGAAGCTGGATCATCGGGACGAAGGCGTTGCGGAAGACGTGCCTAGACATGATCTTCCCGCGCGGCACGCCCTTGGCGACGGCGAGTTTCACGTAGTCGGCGCCCAGCTGGTCGACCATGAAGCGCCGCATCCACATGGCGAAATAGGCGATGTTTCCGAGCGACATGCACACGATCGGGAGGATCCAGGTCCTCACGTCCCCGGCCTTGTAGAGCATGCTGACATGGAAGGCGCTCGAGCCGTAAAGCTGGATGAAGAGGTAATACACCGCTGCCGGAACGGCGTTAATAAAGACGATAAAGCCCGTGCCGAGCTTGTCCGGCCATTTTCCCTTGGCCAGGCTCATCCAGACGCCGAGCGGAAGCCCGAGAAGAAGCGCAAGCAGCATCGCCAGCCCGCCCAGCGTCAGGGAGACCGGGATTTTCGGCGCGAGGATGGTGGTAATCTTCACATTGGGCCGGTAGATCCACGAGGTGCCGAGGTCCCCGTGAAAGAGATCGTCGTAAAAGCGGGCGAGCTGGACGTGCAGGGGATCGAGAAGACCCTTTTCCTCCAGCAGGATCTGCACCGTCTCCGGGCTCATCTTCTCATAGGCCGCGCCGAGGTAGCCCTCGACGGGCATCAGGCGCAGAAGCAGGAATATGGTCGCCGTGATGATGAGAAGGCTCCCCACGGCGAAGAGCACGCGTTTGCAGATGTATTTGAGCATGGACAGCACTCCTTAAGGCGGAAGGCCCGGGGCCCGGCTGCCGGCCGTCGGCAGGCGAAGGCGGATTCCCGCGCCAGAAAGGCTTGTGCCGTGAGCCGACGGCCGTCGACTCACGGCACAAGCCCCGCTCCCGCGGGAGCGGGGCTTGGACGGGAACGGTTACTTCGCGGCTTCGGCGGCCAGGGCGTCCGCGCGGGCGGTCTCCCAGTCGGCGAGCTGCTGGTAGTATTCATCCATGCTGATGGGGGTGTCCAGCACGTGCTGGCCCTTGTAGCGCTGGGAGGCGACGCCGAAGGCGGCGTACCCGGCGTCAAAGACGCTCAGCTTGGAGACGACGTAGCCCTCGCTCATCTGCTGATGGAACGGGACGACGAAGGCGTGGTTGATGAGGTAAGCCTCTGCGTCGGCGAAGAGCGTGTAGCGCTTTTCGATATCGAGTTTCTCGTCCTTGGCCTCCTGGACCATCTTGATATAGACGGTCTCGGGCGTGCCGATGAACTTCTCGTCGTCAAAGATGCCCGCCTGCATATCCTCCAGGGTGTAGATATGGCCGGTCTGGTACTGCTCGTCGGTGGCGAGTTCCGGCCAGTTGTAGGTGTAGCCAAGGCTCCAGGGGTCGGAATAGGTCTCCGGATCGGCGTAGTCGGGGCCCCAGTTGCAGAGCATGAGGGCGTACTTGCCGCTGCGGCGGACCTCGGTGAGGAAGTTCGTGGAGGGGCCGGCCTCGACGATGACGTCGATGTAATCCTTGCCGAGAAGCTCCTCAAGCTGCTGCTCGATGACGAGGCAGCTGTCGCCCCAGCCGCTCGTGGCGGGATTGTAGCTCATGAGAATTTTGATGGGGAAGGTCGCGCCGGCCGCGGTCAGTTCCTCGATGGCCTTGTCCCGGTACTCGACGGCCTTGTCGGGATTGTAGGGATCGGTGTTCGTGATGTCCGCCAGGTCGCCCATCTGGGTGTAGTCCTTGCCGTCCACGGAGGCGAAGCCCTCAGGGGTGATCGTACGCAGCAGGTTTGCGTCGGGATTAAAGGGCTCGTAGGGGTATTCGGCCTTTTCGCGGTCGATGCCGTAGGCGATGGACAGGCGGAAATCCTCGTTGTTGACGGCGAGCTTCCAGTTGTCCGGCTCGTATGTATCGTCAAATTTCGGGTCGAAGTTGAAGAGCCACCAATAGGTGTAGGAAGACAGGCGGGTCGGGCGGACGAGGTCCTTCTTCGCGTCGTCCTGGAGCCAGTCGTCCAGAAGGTCCGTGGAGATGGTGGCCTGGTCGATCTCGCCGCGCAGGTACATCTCCGGCGCGATGGAATTGGCCTCGGCGTTGTAGGTGGCCTCGATGCGGTCGATATGGACGTTATCCGCGTCCCAGTAGTTCGAATTTTTCACATAGACGCGGCCGACCTGCGGCTCGAAGCTTTCGCAGAGATAGGCGCCGCAGTAGAGAAGCGTGTCGTTGGTGGTGCCGAAGCTGCTGCCGACCTCGGTCAGGAAGTCGCCGTTCACCGGCATGAAGCAGACGTAGGAGAGCATAGAGAGGAAGTACGGGGTGGGGGCCTCGAGCGTATATTCGAGCGTCAGGTCGTCCACGGCGCGCACACCCACCTGGCTGAAGTCGGTAATCTCGCCCGAGTAGTACTTCTGGGCGTTCTTGACAACGCTCGTGACGATGTCGGAGGTCTTGGACTCATTGGTGGAGGTGAGGACCCACTTCAGGCCGTCCACAAAATCCTGCGCCTTGAGATCGGCGTACTCGGTGCCGTCATAGCGGTACCACTTCACGCCCTCGCGCAGCTTGAACGTCCAGGTGAGGCCGTCTTCGCTCGTGGTCCACTCGGTGGCAAGCGCGCTCTGCGCGATGCCGTACTGGTCGTAGTCGACGAGCGTATCGACAAAGTTGGCGCCGGCCTGGAACTCGGCGGTGGTGGAGACATATAGGTAGTTGAGGGAGGTCAGTTCGGAGCTGTACAGGATGCGGTAGACAGACTCCTCCGCGGGGGCCTCGGAGGCGGGCGTCTCCTCCTTCGAGCAGCCGGCCAGAAGGCCGAGGCACAGGACAAGAACGAGCGCGAGGGAGAGGATTCTTCGCTTTTTCATAATCAGGCTCCTTTCATTCCATTATTTTCCAAATTTCAAACGATCGTATGCCGATACGATGAAAGTCACTGC
>DAOPLW010000023.1:0-9086 GCA_035391945.1 Oscillospiraceae bacterium
TGATGTAAGCCGTCTCGCAGTCGGCGACGGTGCTGCCCGTGGCCACGATCTGGTACTGCTGCACGTTCACCATCGCGTACATCTTCACGAGTTCCGCGTTGTCCTTGAGCGCCATGAAGTAGGTTGGCTGGCCGGAGATGTTCAGGAGCAGCGGAAACGTCGCCGCATAATTGAGGTGCTGCACGACGCCCTCCGCCGAGGACATGGCGGAATATTCCTCCGCGCCCGCGATGGCGTAGTACTTCGTCTCCTTGGTGCGCTGGTTGGTGAGAATGAATCCCACGTTGGACTGGTCGGTGCCGACCGAAGTGATGCCGGTGTAGACGTATACGTCGTCGTTGAGGGCGATGTAGTTATAGCCGTCGGTCGTGACCGTCACGTCGCGCTGGCCCAGGATGGAGTTGAAAAAGCCGTTGACATACTGGCCGTGGTAGTCGTACTGCTGGATGATAAGCTCGGCGGAGTAGACGCGGTCCACCCAAGTCGGCACGTTTTCGTAGTAGGTGCATTCGCCCGTGACGGCGTCCACGAGCACCGCGCCGTGGATGTCGGTCCCGCCGAAGAGACCGATGGTCTTCTCGATCTTCGGGCAGATCCAATAGGGGTGGCCGTCGTCGTCGATCTCAAAGGTCGGCGTGTCGAACATGTAGGTCGGATAGGAAAAGCGCAGATGCCGCGCGAGGTTGCGGAAGAAGAGCTCGCTGGGCGAGTACTTCATGCCCTCGTCCAGGCGCACGACCTCCGCCGCCTGGGTCACCATATCGACGATGATGTAGGCCGGCAGACCGTTTTGCCGGTTGTTGAGCCACTTGATCCAGTCGCCGTATTCCAGCGAGGTCACGCGCACAGGCCGGCCCTTGTAGTTGATCTGGGTATAGTCCGTGGAGACCTCGAACTGGCTGACCATGTCCGCAAGCTCGCCGAGCTTGCGGTTTCCGAGGCGTTCCGCGCTGTCCCGGTCCACCATCGGGATCTTGTCGAAGGAGATCTCCTCCACGTCCGTTACAAAATCGCCGGTCTCCACCTGCAGAAGCTCGCGGTAGGAGCCCGCGCGCAGCACCACGGACGAGAGGACCGAACCGACCGCGACGATGAGGAGGAGCGCGGCGAAAATGCCGAGTGCGACCTTGCTCTGCGTCTTGATGAGCTTCCAGAATTCTCCGGGGCTCGAGCGGATGTCCGTCCCCTCCATAAGGGCGGTAAGGATAAAATAGACCACGAAGACAAAAATGAAAAAGCCGTAAAAATCCATTGCGTGGAGGTTGATGGCGGGCAGCTTGACATAGAAATAGACGAGCGCCGTGATGAGTGAAATGATCACACTCACCGCGCGTTTTTTCGTTTTTCCCATGCGCTCCCATTTATGCGGTTTGCGGTTGGCGGGATTAAAATCTGTCTCGCTCATTCGTTTTCTCCTTCTGCAGCGTATGGTGTTTGTCAGAACAGGGCAGTATGATTATAATCCATCCGGGCCGCCAGCACAAGCCGTTTAGCGAAAAAAGAGCTGCAAAATAAGGCCGTAGAGGATACTGGCCGTAATGCCGAAGACGAGAACCGGCCCGGCGATGGTGAAAAGTTTGGCGCTCATGCCCATGACGAAGCCCTCGCTCCGGAACTCCAGCGCGGGGGAGACCATGGCGTTGGCAAAGCCCGTGATGGGCACCAGCGTTCCGGCGCCGGCGTGCTTGGCCAGCTTGTCGTAAAGTCCGAGGCCCGTGAAAAGCGCCGAGAGAAACACCAGCGTGAGCGAGGTCGCCGTGCCCGCCGCCTCCTTGGAAAGCCCGGCGCCGGCGTAGAGCGAGACGAGCGCCTGGCCCAGCGTGCAGATGGCGCCCCCCACGAGAAACGCCCAGACGAGGTTCTTCCCCATCGGCGATTTGGGCGCGCGTTTCTCCACATAGGCGGTGTATTCCTGGTTGGTCATGTTCATAGAGGGATCATGCCTTTCGTTTTGATTTTCATGCATGGCACGGCCATGCCGCTCGCGGCCGTCCTGTACGTCCTTTCCCGGCTTCGCGGGGCGGGGGCGGACGCCTCGCCCGGGAATCCCGCTTCTATGCCTTCCCGCGAAATCTTTCTGCGGCTAACTTTCCCGCCGACGCGGGGAAATATGCCGCTTTCCCCTTCCCGTTTCTTTTTGTGCCGGCGCGGCTTTTCGCGCTTGACAAAAGCAGCTGCTCGTGTTATTACTAATTTAGTAATTTACTAAATTGGAGGAAGCAAGATTGAACATTCCGACAACCCTCAAACATAAGCCAGTCATCGTCTGCGAAAATTATGAGCGCGTGGACGGACGCTCCGCTTATCGAACCGACGCGCAGGGCCTTTCCCTGGGGCTCGCGCAGTGGAACGACCGCGGCAAGGTCGCGCTTTCGGCGAAAGTCTGGCGCTACACGGGCAGCAAATGGTCCCGTCAGTCCGAGGAGCTGCCGCTCCACCGGGTGCTGGACCTCGCGATTCTGCTCTGCCGCGGCCTGCTTTATTTCCGCGACGCCTACCGCTATGAAAAGCTTTACGATCCGGAGAATCCCCGGATCGACCGGGTCGGGCTGCAGGGCGACGCGATGACCGTGGACGTCTGCACGGAAAATCCCATGATCGACGAGGACATCCGGCTCTTCCGTCAGGTTCTCTCCGAGGACGACGAGCTTTTGGGCGAGCGCATGGCCGTTCTCGCGCGCATCCTCGGCGAGATGGGTTACCGGGGCTCGCGCTGACCGAAAGGCTCTGTTTCCCGATCAGGCGGCTTCGGCCTGCCGAAAAAGCCCCGCAGAGTTTCGCCGCCGAAGCGGCGAGAGAGCCTGAGAAGTGTTTTCTCCGGCGACATGTGCGCCGGAGAAAACACTTCTCAGAATGCAAGCGCCGAATCGTCTGCCGCCGGCGGGCGTTGCGGCGCGAAGCTGACTGCAATTCTTTAATCAAGCCAAAAGCCCCGCGGCGCAAACGGCGCCGCGGGGCTTTTGATGTTTCAGCCTTCCATGTGCTTCCCGAGGAAGCCCGCGACGGTCTGCGCGAGCTTGTATTCCGTCTCCCCCACCGGGGCGCTCTCGTCTGTCCCGACAAAAACGACGCTGCCGAGCACGTCTCCCTCCGAGAGGATCGGCGCGGCCACGGCGATGTGGTACTTCTCCCCGTCCTCCGTGACCGGCACCGGCGGCTCGCCGGCGTGCCGCTGGTAGAGCTGCCTGCCCTCCATGATGCGCTCCAGGGCCGGCGAGACGCGCTTGTTCGTCAGCTCCCGCCGCGGGGCGAGCGCGCAGGTGAGAACGGAGTCCCGGTCGGTCACCACGGTGATGCGGCCGGTGGTTTTCCCCATGGTCTCGCAGATCTGTCCGGCGAAATCCGAGAGGCCCCCCATAAGAGAGTACTTCTTAAAGATGACCTCGCCGTCCTTGTCCGTGTAGATCTCCAGCGGGTCGCCCTCGCGGATCCGCATGGTACGGCGGATCTCCTTGGGGATCACCACCCGGCCAAGGTCGTCGATTCTGCGAACAATTCCGGTTGCTTTCATATATAGAATTCCTCCTGCGGTTTATTTTTCTTGGCAGCCTTAGTATCCGCAGGTTTATTTTGTCTATGCAGAGATACGGTCTGGTCATTTATGCCAAAACCGGCGCGTCCGGGTTTGAAGGCGCCGGATGGAAGATTCGTCCGTATAAACACGGTTTTCGCTGAAATACCGGTACGTTCGACGCCGTTCTCGCTTGACACCGGCATGCTTTTACGCTACACTATACATTATAATAGAGGAAAGAGGGTGCCTCGGCATGACGGACCTGGAAAAAATCGAGAAGGTTCTGGATGAGAAGGTGCGTCCGCAGCTCTTCGGTCACGGCGGCGATCTGGAGACCATCAGCTACGAGGACGGGATCTACCGCTTCCGCACGCTGGGGGCCTGCTCCGGCTGCCCCTCGGCCTCGCTGCACACCGAATACGTGGTGCAGGAGGAGCTCTCCAAGGTCCTCCCCGGCCTCAAGGGCGTGGAGCTGGATTCCGGCATCACGCAGGAGATGTGGGATCAGGCCATGGAGATTCTCAGGCGTTCGCGGGAGAAAAAGCCCGAAGACTGATAGCGTTTCAAAACGGGGGGAGCGTCCGCTCCCCCCGTTTCCGCTCCCGACATGGGAAAGCCGCCGCCCGGGCAGAGACGGGCGGCGGCTTTCCCATGAGGTCAGGGGAGGGGAAAAATATGAAAAAGGGGTTTTGTGGCGGGAAAGAAATCGCTTACAGCTCGGCCGGCTTGATCTGGTACGCCTGCTCGTCGGAATACAGGATCAGAAGCTCGATCGCCTTGGCCGGGCACAGGGCCTGGGCGTGCCGCACGAGGGCGATCTCCTCCGGTCCGGCCTTCTCGGGGCCGATGTATTCGGAGTGCCACTCGCCGAGCCGGAAGAGGGAGGGGTTCTGATCCATGCAGAAGCCGCAGCCGATGCAGCGGTTTTCGTTGACGTATACCTTGCCGAACATGGCCTTAAAGATCGATGATCTTCTTGACGCACTCCTTGGCGTACTTGACGTTTCCGGCCGTGTTCAGGCGGACCATCAGGCGGCAGGCGACAGGCGTTCCGCCGCCCAGGAGGCTCTCCGGCGGGATGACCGAACCGCCGCCCATGCCGTATTCGATGAAGCGCAGGACTTTAACGCGTTCCCGCGCGGAGTACCCCTCCTTCGCGGTGAGGTACTTCTCGATGATGGGTCCGGTGACCGGGTTTTTGAAGTCCGCCTCGGAGGGCTGCGTGCAGACCAGGCCGCCCGCGATGTCCGCGCCGATCTCGCCCGCCCGGTAGACCGCCTTGATGCCCTGGATCTTGGCGATATTGACGTAGATGGTGTTCGGGACGTAAGTGCCCGCCGGCGTCTGGTTGCACAGGGCGGCGGAGGCAATGACGTTGCCGTAGCAGCTCTCGGCCATCTCGCAGATCTCGGTGATTTTGTCTCTGACGTGGCTGACCTTCTCGGTGCCGAGCATTTCGGCGGCCAGCGTGCAGGCGCCGGCCATCAGGTCGCAGTGGCCGGTCTTGCAGGCCGAGAATGTGAAGCGGTGCTGGTCGGCGAAGCGGAGCACCAGGGAGCCGGAGAATTCATATTCGCCGCACATGAAGACACGCTCCCAGGGGATGAACACGTTGTCGAAGACCAGCAGGGACGCGCCGTGGATGCCGTACTTGGGGTTGCCGAGG
Source organism: Oscillospiraceae bacterium (assembly GCA_035391945.1). Taxonomy (GTDB): domain Bacteria; phylum Bacillota; class Clostridia; order Oscillospirales; family Oscillospiraceae; genus DAOPLW01. The sequence goes on from DAOPLW010000023.1 coordinate 5,181, forward strand.
TCCATGCCCTCGCCGACCAGCCAGCGGAAGTTGCCGGCGGGCGCCTCGAAAATCTGCGTGACGCCGGGGGCGTAGCTCGGGCAGGCGAAGGAGAGCGCGTAATCCGCGTCGCCCTCGGTCATGTTTTCCGTCGGCATGACCAGAAGCTCGTGGGTCACGGGCGCGCCGGACATATGAGCCTTCGCGCCGCGCACGATGATGCCGTCCTTGCGGCGCTCGACCACGTGGACGAAGGAGTCGGGATCGGGCTGCTTCCCCGGCTTGAGATTGCGGTCGCCCTTGATGTCGGTCATGCAGCCGGCGACGGACAGGTCCTTCTCCTCGCACATTTTGAGCCAGTTCTTGAAATTCTCGTGGTAGTGGGTGCCCTTGGCGGCGTCGATGTCATAGGAGGTGGCGAAGACGGCCTGCAGCGCGTCGCAGCCGACGCAGCGGGCGCCGACGCAGCCGCCGTGCTGCGGGGTCAGCCAGCGCATGAGCTCAATGCGCTTGAAGAGGTCCTCCTTTGTAAGCTGGATCTGCAAAAAGCGGCTGATCTCGTTGCCGGTCAGATGGGACTTGGCACGCAGGATGGGGCGCTCGGGCGCGAGCTCGTAGGTGAGCGAGATGGCGTTGATGTTCGCGCGGGTGGGCGGGAATTCCAGGAGGTTGTCGATTTTCTTTCCGAACGCATAAAGGTTGGGTTTCAGGTTCTTCATGCTCTCCAGATACTGCGTCTTGTTCATCATGGGCATAGGGATTCTCCTTTCAAGTCGGGGCAGAAACGGTTTTTCTGTTCTACCAGTTCATTTTGTTCAGTTCCGCGCGCAGCTCCGCGCGGAAATCCGGATGCGCGATCTCAATGAGCTGCTCCGCGCGGCTCCGGAGGGTCTTGTACTTGAGGCTCGCCACGCCGTACTCGGTGACGACGTAGTCGATATCGTTGCGGCTCGTGGTGACCGGCGTCCCGGCCGCCAGCCGCGCCACGATCTTGGAGACTTTCGCGTCGCCTTTCCCCGCCGTGGACGGCAGCGCCAGGATGGACCTCCCGTTTTTGGCCGCCTGGGCGCCCCGCACGAAGTCCACCTGTCCGCCCACGCCGCTGTACTGGCGCGCGCCGATGCTCTCCGACGCCGCCTGCCCCATGAGGTCCACCTCCACGCAGGAGTTGACGCTCACCATGTTGTCGTTCTGCGCGATGACGAACGGGTCGTTGGTGTAATCGCAGGGGTACAGGAGCACAGCGGGATTGTCGTCCACAAAATCGTAGAGCTTGCGCGTTCCCATGAGGAAGGTCGTGACCATCTTCCCCCGGTGGAGGGTCTTGCGGGTGTTGTCGATGACGCCCGCCTCGTAGAGCTCCACCACGCCGTCGGAGAACATCTCCGTGTGGATGCCCAGGCCCTGTTTGTCCTTCAGGAAGCCCAGAAGGGCGTCCGGAATGGCGCCGATGCCCAGCTGCAGACAGTCGCCGTCCTGAATGAGCGTGGAGGCGTACTCGCCGATCCTGCGCTCGACCTCGCTGATCTTGGGCCGCGGGATCTCCAGGAGCGGATGGTCGCTCTCCACGAAGGCGTGGATCTGGGACACGTGCAGAAAACTGTCGCCGTGGGTGCGCGGCACCTGTGGGTTGACCTCCGCGATGACCAGCTTCGCGTGCTCGGCGGACGCCTTGTTCTGGTCCACCGCCGGGCCGAGGCTGCAGAAGCCGTGTTTGTCCGGCGGCGAAACCTGGACGAGCGCCACGGTCGGGTCATAGATCTTCGAATACATGATCGGGTAGTCCTTGAGGAAGACCGGGGCGTACTTGCCCTTGCCCTTCGCCACGCGGTCGCGGGTCACGGCCCCCACGTAGGAGGTCGTGAAGCGGACCTTGTCTGCGACGTCCGGCGCCAGATACGGGATATCGGCGGTGATGGTCACCAGCTGCGCGATGTCGATGTAATCCAGGTCCCGGATGCGCCTGGCCAGGGCGTCGAGAATGGTCTTCGGCTGTCCGGCGGCAAACGGGACCATGACGCGGTCCCCCGTTTTGACCGCCGCGAGCGCGGTGTCCGCATCCGTGAGCCGGGATTGATGCCATGTTTGCCAGTCCATAAATCGATCCCCTTTTTTCATTGATTTCCGCGGAAGGGCCGGAGAGAAGAAAGGCCGCCGCGGCTCAGGGGATGTGCTTGAGGGCCGCCATCTTCGGTTCGTGCTGCGGGATAATGATGTCGGCGCGCGCCTTGACCTTTTTCACGCCGTCGAACGCGGCCAGCGCGTCCACGTGGATGCCCGGGGTCATGCCGTCCGCCTGGAAGACGTCCTCGATGCAGCAGAAGCCGGAGATGACCGCTTTGCCCTGCGCGGTATCGATCTCCACGGCCTGCGCGCCGGGGGTGTGGCCGGGCACCGGAAATACCCGGATGCCGGGTACGATCTCGGCTTCGCCGTCGATCTGCACTACCTTCATGCCCTTTGTGAAATCGGGGTTATAGAGTCCCGCCATCATGGGGTGCGGGTTGTTCTGAAACTCCCATTCCGTTTTCTGGACATAGACGGCGGCGTTTTTGAAAAGGCGGGCGTTGAGCGCGTGGTCGAAATGCAGGTGGGTGATGATGAGGTGCTTGATGTCCTCGGGTTTTTCTCCGAAGGCCGCGAGGCCCTCTTCCACGGTCTGGACGTTTTCGGTGGCCTCGTGCCAATAGTTTTTCATGTCCTCCTGATAGGCCCCCGTGTCCACGAGGACGTCCCCGTCCGGGTGCTTGATGAGCCAGGCATTGACGGCGATCCAGATCATCTCGCCGTAATTGACGAAGTACGTCATGAGCCCCTTGTCAAGCCTCAGCTTTGCAATCGGGATGGGATTGATTACCAGGTTCATATGCATGCCTCCTCTTCATTTTTGGGTTCTGTTTGGGTTCTGTGTGTGTACATCGTGTTTCTGCGCACCGCGCATCCCTGTTGTAAGCAAGCGGCGTGCCAGGCCCGCGGCCCGTCCGCCGCTTTTTTTGCTTATTTTCAGTCAAATTCGCGCTTTTTCTGATAAAAACCGCCCGGCCGCACCGCGCCGGTCGGGGTTTCATCCGTCTTATTGCACAAGATGTCCGCAATATTCGTTCCGTTCTTGTGCTTTTTTCTCAACAGCCTGGATTGAGAAAAGATGAGAAAGAAAAAAGGAACACGGCCGAAAGGCCGTGTTCCCTAAGCGTTTTCCGGTTCCCGTTCAGGTGACGCCGAGTTTCTTTATCATTCGGTAGAGGGTCGGCAGGCTCATGCCCAGGTGCTCGGCCGCCCGTTTCTTTCCCTCGGTGGATCGGCCGAAGGCATCCAGCGCGGCGCGGATCTCCTCCGCCGTGGGCCCCTTCTGGGCCTGTGCCCGCGCGCAGCGGAGCAGATGCTCGGGCAGGCAGTCGCGGGAGAGCACGCCGCTCCTGGCCATGGCCGCCATGTAGCCCACCGCGTTGCGCAGCTCGCGGATATTGCCCGGCCAGGCGTAGTTTTCGAGCAGCTCCGAGACCTCGTCGGTCATCTCCCAGCGGCCGTCCGGCGCATCGGGCGGGATGTGCTCCATCAGGAAGCACTCCGCTAAAAGCAGGATGTCGTCCTCCCGCTCGCGCAGCGGACGCAGAAGAATGGGCACCACGTTGAGCCGGTAATAGAGGTCCTCCCGGAACTTTTTCTGCTGCACCATCGCCTCCAGCGGGACGTTTGTGGCCGCGACGATGCGCACGTCGACGCGCACGGGCTTCTGGCCTCCCAGGCGGTAAAACTGCTTCTGCTCGAGCACCCGCAGGAGCTTGGCCTGGCTGGCGAGGCTCATGTCGCCGATCTCGTCGAGGAACAGCGTGCTCCCGTCGGCCACCTCCAGAAGCCCCTTCTTGCCGCACGCCGCGGCGCCGGTGAAAGCGCCCCGCTCGTAGCCGAAGAGCTCGCTTTCCAGGA
>DAOPLW010000024.1:0-8820 GCA_035391945.1 Oscillospiraceae bacterium
CGGAAACGGGACGCTCCTGTGTTACGCGGACGGGGACCTGCGCGCGGCGCTTTCCTATATGGATGAACATCCCGGCTGCGCGCTCGCGCCGACCGGGGAGGCGGAGGAGGCGCGGCGCTTCGCCGCTTCGCGCGGATACCGGAGGCTGTTTTATTTTTCAAACGGAGAAAAAAGCGAGGTGTGCCTGTGAACCGGCTGCGTCTGGCCCTGACGAAGGGGCGCCTGCAGAAGCAGGCGGTCGAGGTCTTCGAGCGCATGGGGCTCGACTGCGGGGAGATCAGCCGCGGGGGCCGCAGGCTGATCTATGAGATCCCGAACTATCCGATGGACATCGTCCTGGCCAAGGCGGCGGACGTTATCACCTACGTGGAGCACGGCGCGTGCAGTCTTGGCGTCGTGGGCAAGGACACCATCCTGGAGAAGGGCCGCGCCTTTTACGAGGTCCTCGACCTCGGATTCGGCAAGTGCCGCTTCGCGCTGGCCGTCCGGGAGGGCGAAGACTTCTACGGCACCTACCGGCGCCGCCGCGTGGCCACGAAGTACCCCGAGGTGGCCCGCACGTATTTCGCGAACAAGGGGATGGACGTCGAGATCATCAAGATCGAGGGCTCCGTGGAGCTCGCGCCGGTCCTGGGCATGGCGGACGGCATCGTGGACATCGTGGAGACCGGCGCGACGCTGCGCGAGAACGGGCTTATTCCCATCGAGACGCTCTGCCCCGTGAGCGCCCGTCTTATCGTGAACGTGGCGGACATGAAGACGAAAAAGGAAGCGATCCTCTCCTTCATCGCCGCCGTGGAGAAAGAGACCGGGGGCGAAAGGGGGGCGGCGCAATGAGGATCGTCTATGCGGACGGCGCGCGCGAATATGAGCTTCTCAAAAGCATGGGCGCCCGCGCCGGCGCGGCGCGCCGGGAGATCGCGGAGGCCGCGGGGAAGATCATGGACGAGGTGGAGCGCGAGGGCTATCCCGCGGTGGAGCGCTTTTCCCTGCGCTTCGACGGCGCAAGACCCTGTGAGGTGCCCGCCGCGCGGCTGGACGAGGCGCTGGACGGCCTCGAAGCGGCGCTCGCCGTTTCCCTCCGCCGCGCGGCGGAGAACATCCGGCGCTACCATGAGAAGATGCTGGTGAAAAGCTGGCGCTGGGAACGGGAGGACGGCGTCCTCCTCGGGCAGGACGTGCGGGGGCTCTCCCGCGTGGGGCTCTATGTCCCCGGCGGCACGGCGGCCTACCCCTCGTCGGTCCTCATGAACGCGGTCCCCGCCCGCGTGGCCGGGGTGGGGGAGCTCGTCATGGTGACGCCGCCCACGGAGAACCTGAACGACGCGGTGCTCGCCGCCGCGAAGATCGCGGGAGTGGACCGCGTCATCGCGGTGGGGGGCGCGCAGGCGATCGCCGCGCTCACGTTCGGGGCCGGCTTTATCCCCCGGGTGGACAAGATCGTGGGACCCGGGAACGCCTATGTCGCCGCCGCCAAGCGCCTCGCGTACGGGCGCGTGGACATCGACATGGTCGCCGGCCCCTCGGAGGTGCTCGTCCTCGCGGACGGCGCGGCAAATTCCGTCTGGGTCGCTTCCGACCTCCTCAGCCAGGCCGAGCACGACCGCCTTGCCGCGCCGATCCTGGTGACGACCTCGGCGGCCTTGGCCTCGGCCGTGGACGCGGAGGTTGAGCGGCAGCTTGCCGCCCTGCCGCGCGCGGAGATCGCCCGCGCCGCCGCGGAGGGCTGCGGCGCGATCGTGGTGTGCGAAACGATGGGGCAGGCCGTGGCCTTTGCGGACGCGGTGGCGCCCGAGCACCTGGAAATTCTGACGGAGCATCCGGAGGCGGTCGCCGCAGGGGTAAAAAACGCGGGCGCGGTCTTTCTCGGGCCGTATACGCCCGAGCCGGTGGGGGACTATATGGCCGGTCCGTGCCATGTGCTTCCGACCTCCGGCACCGCCCGGTTCTTTTCGCCCCTCTCCACGGACAGCTTTCTCAAAAAGACAAGCGTCCTGCGCTACGGCGCGGCGGCGCTCACGGCGGCGCGGGACGATATCGTAAGGCTCGCGCGCGCCGAGGGGCTCGAGGCCCACGCCCGGTCGGTAGCAGCCAGATTCCAGGAAGGAGAAACCGTATGAAACTGCCTGAAAAACTCACCGGCATGACGCCGTACCAGCCGACGACGGAGCGCTATCCCATAAGGCTCGATGCCAACGAGAGCTTCCTGCCTCTACCGGAGGAGAAGCGGAGCGCGCTCGCCGCCGCGGTGGCGGAAGCCGTCGCCTTCAACCGCTATCCGGACCCTCTCGCCCGCGCCCTGTGCGCGGCCGCGGCCGATTACTACGGCGTGCCGGAGACCTGCGTCACGGCCGGAAACGGCTCGGACGAACTCATTTCCGTCCTCATGAACACGTTTCTGCCGCGCGGCGGCCGCGTCCTCGTGACCGAGCCTGACTTCTCGATGTACGCCTTTTACGCGGGCCTGGCCGAGGCGGAGGTCACGGTGCTCCCTAAGCGGGAGGGCGCCTTCACCGCCGACGAACTGATCGAAAAGGCCGCGGAGGCCAAACCGGACATGGTCCTTTTCTCCAACCCCTGCAACCCGACCGGGCGCGGCCTTCCCAGAGGGGACGTGCTCCGCGTGATCGGGGAGATCGACGCGCTCGTCGTGGTGGACGAGGCCTACATGGAATTCTGGGACCAGAGCGTGCTGCCGGAGGCGGTCGGGGCGGAGAACGCGATCGTCCTTCGCACCTGCTCCAAGGCGCTGGGCCTTGCCGCAGCCCGCGTCGGCTTCGCGGTGGCGTGCGGGCGCCTGACGGGCTATCTGCGCGCGGCGAAATCCCCGTTTAACGTCAACACCCTCTCGCAGATCGCGGGAGAACTCGTCCTGCGGGATAAGGCGGCGATCCGCGGGAACATCGCGGCCATCCTCAAAAGCCGCGACGCGCTCACGAAGGACCTCGCCGCCCTCGCCGCGCGGCATCCGGATGCGCTTGAGGTCTTCCCGTGCGTGACGAACTTCGTGCTCGCAAAGCCGCGCGACGCGGCGGCGATGCAGCAGGCGCTCCGGGAGCGCGGCGTCTGCGTGCGCCTCCTGGGGGACTGCCTGCGGATCACGGCGGGGAGCGAAGAGGAGAACGGGACGTTCCTCAGGGAACTGGAAATACTTTTGGAGAAAGGCGGCGACTGACATGGCAAGACGCGCGGAAATCAGCCGGAAGACGAAGGAGACGGACGTCCGGGTCGCGGTCGACCTGGACGGCGGCGCGGTCGAGATCTCGACCGGCGTGGGCTTTTTCGACCACATGCTCGCCTCTTTCGCGCTGCACGGCGGCCTGGGCCTGACCCTGAAGGCCGAGGGCGATCTGTGTGTGGACGCGCACCACACGGTGGAGGACGTCGGCATCGTCCTGGGGAAGGCGCTTTCGCAGGCGCTGGGGGACCGCGCGGGCATCGAGCGCTTCGCGGACTGCGCCGTGCCGATGGACGAGGCGCTCTGCTGCGCGGCGCTCGACCTGGGCGGGAGGCCCTATCTGGCCTTCGACGTCCCGGCGCCGCAGGAGCGCATCGGCGGCTACGACGCGTGCCTCACGGAGGAATTCATGCGCGCGGTCGCCATGAACGCGGCCCTGACGCTGCACCTTAGCTGCCGCGCCGGCCGCAACGGACACCATATCACGGAGGCCGCCTACAAAGCCTTCGCGCGCGCCTTTCGGAAGGCGGCGGCGCAGGTGTCTTCCGGCGTGCCGTCGACCAAGGGGACGCTTCTATGAAGTACGCGGCGATCGTCGACTATGGCGCGGGGAACCTCATGAGCGTGCGAAACGCGCTCGACTATCTCGGGCTGCAGAGCATGGTCACGGGGGATAAGGACGAGATCGGCCGCGCGGCGGGGGTGATTCTCCCGGGCGTCGGCGCCTTCCCGGCCGGGATGGCGGCCCTCCGGAAGTCGGGACTCGTGCCGGTGCTGCAGCGTGCTGCGGCGGAAAAGCCGCTTCTCGGCATCTGCCTGGGAATGCAGTTTCTCCTCACGGAGAGCGAAGAGATCGCGCCGGCGCCGGGGCTCGGGCTCATCCCGGGCCGGGTCCGGCGCATCCAAACCGCCCTGAAGCTCCCGCAGATCGGCTGGAACAGCCTCTCCGTCCGGAAGAAGGATCCGCTCCTCGCGGGCGTGCCGGACGGCTCGTATGTCTACTTCGTCCACAGCTTCGCGGCCGAGCCGGAGGAGAAGGAGGACGTCGCCGCCGTCTGCGACTACGGGGGCGAGGTGACCGCGATGGTCTCGCGCGGAACGGTCTTCGGCTGCCAGTTCCACCCCGAGAAGAGCGGGGAGACGGGCCTTGCGATCCTGCGGAATTTTCAAAATCTTTTGTAGCTCTGGAGGTGCGCCATGCTCATCATACCGGCGATCGACCTGAAGGACGGAACCTGTGTCCGCCTTGTGAAAGGCGAATTTGAGACCGCGCACCGGGTGGCGGAGGACGCGGTTGAAACCGCCCGCGGCTTTCTCGAGGCCGGCGCTTCCCTCGTCCACATGGTGGACCTGGACGGCGCCCTGACCGGCAGAGGGAAAAACCGCGCGGTGGTGCGCGACGTCATCCGGAAGACGGGCGCGCGCGTGGAACTCGGCGGCGGCATCCGCACCATGGAGGACCTGGAGGCCGTTTTTGCCCTCGGCGTCGTCCGCGCGGTGCTCGGCTCCGCCGCGGTGGAAAATCCGGGGCTTGTCGAAGCGGCGGTCAAACGCTTCGGCGCGCGCATCGCGGTCGGGATCGACGCGCGGGGCGGCGCGGTGCGCACGCGCGGTTGGCGGGAGGGCACCGGCGTCGATTACGTCGACTTCGCCAGACGGATGGAGGGCACGGGAGTCGGAACGATCATCTTCACCGACATCGATTCGGACGGGACGCTCCAGGGACCCGCCGTCGAGCGTCTGGCCGCGCTGCGGCTCGCCGTCTCCTGCGCCGTCGTCGCCTCCGGCGGCGTGACGACGCCCGGGGATGTGGAAATTCTCCGGGATATGGGGATCGACGCCGCCATCGTGGGCAAGGCGCTCTACGCCGGCGCGCTCGACCTGAAGGAAGCCGTCCGGCTTGCGGAAAGGGGGAAATAGCATGCTCGCAAAGCGCATCATTCCATGCCTGGACGTGACGGACGGGCGCGTCGTAAAGGGCGTGAACTTTGTGAACCTCCGGGACGCGGGCGACCCCGTCGAACTCGCCCGCCGGTACAGCGACATGGGAGCGGACGAAATCGTCTTTCTCGACATCACCGCCACGAGCGACGCGCGGGCGACCGTGCGCGACGTCGTCGCGCGCACGGCGAAGCAGGTCTTCGTGCCTCTCACGGTCGGAGGGGGTGTGCGTACGGAGGAGGATTTTTATGAGCTTCTGCGCGCCGGGGCGGACAAGGTCTCGGTGAACTCCGCGGCCGTGCGCGACCCGTCGCTCATCGGAAGGGCGGCGGAGCGCTTCGGAAGCCAGTGCGTGGTGCTGGCCATCGACGCGCGGAGGCGTCCGGAGGGCGGCTTCCAGGTGGTTTTGAACGGCGGCCGGATCGGGACGGATCTGGAAGCGGTCGCCTGGGCGAAGGAGGCGGAGGAGCGCGGCGCGGGGGAGATCATGCTCAATTCCATCGACGCGGACGGGACCAAGGCCGGCTTCGATGCCGAGATGACGCGCGCCGTGACGGACGCGGTCGGGATCCCCGTCATCGCCTCCGGCGGCGGCGGCGCGCTTTCGCATTTCGCGGATATTTTCATGGAGAGCGGCGCGGACGCGGCGCTTGCGGCGTCGCTTTTCCATTTCGGGACGCTCACCGTCCCCCAGGTCAAGGAGTATCTGCGCGGCCGGGGCGTCCCGGTGCGCCTGTAAGGAGGCAGAGGATGGATCTCTCCGTCTATTTTCAGAAAAGCGAACTCGTCCCCGTGATCGTGCAGGACGCGGAGAGCAGGCAGGTCCTGATGCTCGGCTATGCCGACGAGGAGGCGCTGCGGCGCACGCTCACGACCGGAAAGGTATGGTTCTGGAGCCGCAGCCGCAAACGCCTCTGGTGCAAGGGGGAGACCTCCGGGCATTTCCTCCTGGTGCAGAAGGTCCTCGCCGACTGCGACGACGACACGATCCTCGTGTTCGCCCGGCCGCTGGGGCCGACGTGCCACACGGGCCATGTGAGCTGTTTCTTCAGGACGATCGGAGGCGAAAACGATGCATGAGACGATTGCGGCTCTCTACGAGGTGATCCTGGAGCGGAAGAAAAATCCCGCCGAGGGGTCCTATACCTGCTATCTCTTCTCGCAGGGACTCGACAAGATCCTGAAAAAAGTGGGCGAGGAGTGCAGCGAGACCATCATCGCGGCCAAGAACGGGGACAACGCCGCCACAACGGAGGAGCTCTGCGACCTGGTCTACCACCTCCTGGTCCTCATGGCCGAGGAGGGGATTACGCCGGACGCGGTGCAAAAGGTCCTCGAGGCGCGCCGGGAAAAGATCGGGAACCTCAAGGCGATGCGCGTGACCGACCGGGAGACCTGACTGAAACAGACGAAGCTCAAAACAGACGAAGCCCGCGCGGCCTGCCGCGCGGGCTTTTTGCGGTCCCGCGTCGCTTGCCGGCCGTTTCGCGTCTTTCCCCAAAAATGAACATTGACAGGCCGGAACTCATAGGATATAGTACTCGTATCTCTTTGCACTGCATTACACCCGCCGGAGGGCGGGTGCGCGATCAACAGTACAAACTGAGCAGGCGATGCGCCCTTCCGGGGGCGCGTGGGGCCGGGCCGCCTCCGGGCGGCAGCAGATGAAACACATCTGTGGGACAGTGGTATGTTCCGCGGATGTGCTTTTTTTGCCCCCAAACGGCGTCGGAAGCCGGAATGGGGGGAGGATTTCCGCGGGGTATACGGACTGGATGGAGTGCCATAGAGTTACTGAAATCAGGGGGTAACCGACTATGACGGAACACATCGGGCAATGGGCGGGTCTGACGACCGCCGAAGCGGAAAGACGGCTGGAGCAATATGGAAGAAACGAGCTCGCGCCGGAGAAAAAGAAAAGCCTGGGGAAGAAAATCCTGGAAGTGATATCCGAACCCATGTTTGTCCTCCTCCTCGCGGCGGCGGTCATCTATTTCCTTCTGGGCGAGGCGGGGGACGGCGCGGTCATGCTGGCTTTCGTCGCCGGCGTCATCGGGATCGATGCGGTGCAGACGTGGAAGACGGACAGGACGCTCGCCGCTTTGCGCGACCTCTCCGCGCCGCGCGCGGCGGTCGTCCGCGACGGGGAGGAGAAGACGATCCCGAGCGCCGAGCTCGTGCCGGGCGATCTCCTGCTGCTGCGCGAGGGGGTCAAGGTCCCCGCCGACGGCGCGGTGGTGCGCTGCAGCGACCTGTGCGTGGACGAATCCACGCTCACAGGGGAGGCGGAGGGCGTCTGGAAGACGCCGGAAGACCGGGCGGAGGAGACGGACGGCCACTGGCGGCGCGACCGCTGCTACGCGGGTACGCTCGTGACGCAGGGGACGGCGGCCGTGCGCGTGGAGGCGACGGGAAGCCGGACCGAATACGGCCGCATCGGAATGCACGTGGCCGGGGCGCCCGACCGCCCGACGCCGCTGGAAAAGCAGACGGCGAAGCTCGTGAAAACCTGCGCGCTCGTTGCGGCGGTGCTCTTTGCGCTCGTGTGCGCCGCGACCTGGTTCAATCTGCCGGACCACGCGCCGGGCGCGCGCCTTGTCGAATCGATTCTCTCCGGCGTCACGCTCGCCATGGCGATGATCCCGGAGGAATTCCCCGTTATTCTCACGGTGTTTCTCTCCATGGGCGCGTGGCGGCTGGCGAGGAAGAACTCCCTCGTGCGCAGGCTCCCTTCCGTGGAGACGCTCGGCGCGGTGAGCGTCCTGTGCGTGGATAAGACAGGTACCGTTACGGAAAACCGTATGACTGTCCAAACGCTGTGGGCGGGTTCCGGTGATGAGCGCGGCCTGTGCGAGACCATGGGCCTCGCCTGCGAGACGGAGGCCTACGATCCCATGGAGAAGGCCATGCTCGCCTGCTGTGAAAAAAGAGGCATTCCCGCCTCGCATCTCTTCGGCGGGGAGCTTGTGACGGAATACGCGTTTACGAACGCGGAAAAGCGGATGGGCCACGTCTGGCGGCACGGGGGGGAGCTCATTGTGGCGGCCAAGGGCTCGCCGGAGAGCATCCTGCCGCTGTGCGCGATGGACGAAGCGGCCCTGCGCGCGGCCGAAGCGAAGCTGGAGGAATTTTCCGCCCGGGGCCTCCGGGTCATCGCCGTCGGGAAGATGGAACCGGAGAGCGAAGCCGGGATTCCGTCTCGGCTCGCGGACTGCCGCCTTCGCTTCTGCGGGCTCGTGGGCCTCGCCGACCCGCCGCGCGCGACGGTGAGGGAAGATATATCCGCCTGCACCCGCGCGGGGATCCGCGTGATGATGATCACCGGCGACAGCGGCGCCACCGCCTCGGCCGTCGCGGGGAAGATCGGCATGCCGGGTGCGGAGAGCGTCGTCACCGGCGGCATGCTCGAACGGATGACGGACGCGGAGCTGCGCGAGGCGGTGAAGACCGCGGGTATTTTCGCCCGCGTGGTGCCGGAGCATAAGATGCGCATCGTCAAATCGCTCCGGGAAAACGGCGAAATCGTCGCGATGACCGGGGACGGCGTCAACGACGCGCCGGCGCTCCGATACGCGGACATCGGTATCGCCATGGGCGGCCGCGGGTCGGAAGTCTCCCGCGAGGCGGCGGACCTCGTCCTCATGGACGACAACTTCCGGACGATCGTCGAAACCGTGCGCGACGGCCGGCGCATCTACGAC
>DAOPLW010000025.1:0-8580 GCA_035391945.1 Oscillospiraceae bacterium
TATTACGACTATTATCAACCCGAGGCCTATATCCCCCACACGGACACCTTCATCGAGAAGGACAGCTCCACCAACGAGGAGATCGAGCGCCTGCGCCACAGCGCGACGGCCTCCCTCGCCGAGCGGCGGGACGTGATTGTGGTCTCCTCCGTTTCGTGCATCTACGGGCTGGGCGACCCCATCGACTACGCGAGCATGGTCATCTCCCTGCGCCCAGGCCAGGAGAGAAAGCGCGACGACCTTCTCAAAAAGCTCGTCGAGATCCGCTATGAGCGCAACGACATGGCCTTCGAGCGCAACATGTTCCGCGTGCGCGGCGACACGGTGGAGATCTTCCCCGTCTACGCGCACGACAAGGCCGTGCGCATCGAGTTCTTCGGGGACGAAATCGACCGCATCAGCGAGATCAACGTGGTCACGGGCATCCCGACGCGGGTTTTGAACCACGTGGCCATCTACCCCGCGAGCCACTACGTGACGACGCCGGAGAAGATGGAGCGCGCGATTGGCGAGATCCGGCGCGAACTCGACGAACAGGAAAAAATCTTTATCGACGGCGACAAACTGATCGAGGCGCAGCGCATCCGCCAGCGCGTGACCTTCGACATCGAGATGATGCGCGAGCTGGGTTACTGCAGCGGCATCGAGAACTACTCGCGCGTCATTTCCGGACGCGCGCCCGGCTCGCCTCCCATGACGCTTCTGGACTACTTTCCGAAGGACTTCGTGCTCTTTATCGACGAGTCCCACGTGACGCTGCCGCAGGTGCGCGCGATGTACGCGGGCGACCGCGCGCGCAAGGAAAACCTGGTGCAGTACGGCTTTCGGCTTCCCTGCGCCTTCGACAACCGCCCCCTCAATTTCGACGAATTCTCCAACCGAATCGGCCAGACGGTCTACGTCTCGGCCACCCCCGGGGCGTACGAACGTTCCCGTTCCGGCCAGATCGTCGAGCAGGTGCTCCGCCCGACGGGCTTGCCGGACCCGGAGGTCGAGGTGCGCCCGGTCGCGGGCCAAATCGACGACCTCATCGGCGAAATCAACCTCCGCACGCAAAAGAACGAGCGCGTTCTCGTGACGACCCTCACCAAGCGCATGGCGGAGGACCTCACGAGCTACCTCCAGAAGTCCGGCATCCGCGTGCGCTACATGCACCACGACGTGGAAACCCTCGAGCGCATGGAAATCATCCGCGACCTGCGCCTGGGGACCTTCGACGTGCTCGTCGGCATCAACCTCCTGCGCGAGGGCCTGGACCTGCCGGAGGTGTCCCTCGTGGCCGTGCTCGACGCGGACAAGGAAGGCTTTCTCCGCAGCGAGACGAGCCTTATCCAGACCATGGGCCGCGCCGCGCGGAACGCCGAGGGCCGCGTCATCCTCTACGCGGACACCGTCACCGCCGCGATGGACGCGGCCATGCGCGAGACCGCGCGGAGGCGGGCTCTCCAGACGGCCTTCAACGAGGCGCACGGCATCGTGCCGCAGACCATCCGCAAGAGCGTGCGCGGCCTCATCGAGATCTCGAGCTCCGCGGCGGGCGGCGAAAAACCGGAGGACACCGCGAAGCTCTCCCGGCGCGAGCGGCAGGAGGCCATCGCCAAGCTCGAAAAAGAGATGCGCGAGGCCGCCAAGATGCTGGAATTCGAATACGCGGCGCTGCTGCGCGACCGCATCATCAAACTGAGAGAAGCGAAATAGAGACAGATGAAAAAATCGTCCGCTTACGCCTGCATCATCGGGGCGGCCACGCTCTGGGGCCTTATCGGCACGTTCTCCGTGCCGCTTCTCGCCTCCGGCTTCTCCTCCGCCTCCGTCGTCGCTGCCCGCGCCTTCGGTGCAGCGGCGCTTCTCTCGCTCCTCTTCGGCCCGACAAAGCCCGGGGCGTTTCGCATCGCGCCGCGGGACATCAGGTATTTCATCGGAACGGGCGTCGTGAGCTTTCTGCTTTTCTCCTGGTGCTATTTCCGCTGTATCCAGACCTCGTCCCTCGCCGTGGCCGCGACGCTCCTGTACACGGGGCCGACCTTCGTGACGGTCCTTTCGGTCCTCCTCTGGAAAGAGCCCGTCACGCGCCGCAAGCTTCTCGCCCTCGCGATGACCTTTCTCGGCTGCGCGCTCGTGGCGGGCATTTTCGACGCGCGGCTGAATCTGTCGGGCCTCGTCTTCGGGTTCGGCTCGGGCTTCTGCTACGCGCTTTACAGCATCTTCGGGCGCTACGCGCTCGCAAAATACAGCGTGGAGACCGTGACGCTCTGGACGTTCCTCTGCGCTGCGGCGGGGTCGCTGGTTTTTCTTCTCCGCCCGGCGGAGCTCGCGCTCCTCGCGCAGCCGCGGACGCTGCTTCTGGCTCTGGGTCTCGCGGCGCTTTCCACCGTCGCGCCGTTCCTGCTCTATACCAAGGGCCTCTCGGCCGTCTCCTCCAGCCACGCGGCGATCCTGGCCACCATCGAACCGGTGGTGGCGGTCCTCGTGAGCGTGCTGGTCTTCGGCGAGGCGCTGACGCTGCCGGCCGCCGCCGGGGTCGCGCTCATCCTCGCGGCCGTGGTGATCCTGCGGTAGGGCAACCGCTCCGCGGGTTCGTCCCCTGGGCGCGGCCGAACCGCGCGGACGCCGATTTTCTTTTTTTGCCGCTTCCCGCTTATCCGCGGGCGCGGCGGGGCATCCTTTTTACCGGCGGGGCCGGTACCAGATCCCTGAAACGTAACGGGAGGCTATTTATATCTATGCGTGATCGTATTTTCGTTAAGGGCGCGCGGGAGAACAACCTCAAGAATATCGACGTGGAGATCCCGCGGGACAAGCTCGTGGTCCTGACCGGCCTCTCCGGTTCGGGCAAGAGTTCTCTCGCCTTCGACACCATCTACGCGGAAGGTCAAAGGCGCTATGTCGAGTCCCTCTCCGCTTACGCGCGGCAGTTCCTCGGGCAGATGGACAAGCCGGACGTGGACTACATCGACGGGCTCTCCCCCGCCATCTCCATCGACCAGAAGACGACCTCGAAAAATCCGCGTTCCACGGTGGGCACGGTCACCGAGATCTATGACTACCTGCGGCTTCTCTGGGCGCGCATCGGCGTGCCGCACTGCCCGGTCTGCGGGAAAGAAATCAAACAGCAGACCATCGATCAGATCATCGACCAGATCATGCTCCTGCCGGAGGCGACGCGCATCCAGATCCTTGCGCCGGTCGTGCGCGCGCGCAAGGGCGAGTACCAGAAGGTCTTCGAGGACGCGCGGAAAAGCGGCTACGTCCGCTGCCGCGTGGACGGCTCGCTCTACGAGCTCACCGAGGAGATCAAGCTCGAAAAAAACAAAAAGCACAACATCGAAATCGTCGTCGACAGGCTCGTCATCCGGCCGGACGTCGTGCGCAGGCTCACGGACTCCGTGGAGACGGCCTCGGCGCTCGCGGGCGGGCTCGTCGTCGTGAACGTCGTGGGCGAGGAGCGGGACATCCTCTTTTCGCAGAACTACGCCTGTGAGGACTGCGGCGTCTCCATCGAGGAACTCACGCCGCGCATGTTCTCCTTCAACAACCCCTACGGCGCATGTCCGACGTGCACGGGTCTCGGCTCGCAGCTCAAGATCGACGTGGACCTCATCATCCCCGACCGGCACCTCTCGATCCTCGACGGGGCCATCCAGGCCTCCGGCTGGAACAACATCAAGGGCGACGGCATCTCGCGGATGTATTTCGACGCGCTCGCCAAAAAATACGGCTTCAAGCTCACCACGCCCGTCGCCGCGCTCCCGGAGGAGGTCCTGGACGTCATCCTCCACGGCACGCGCGGGGAGAAGCTCAGGCTCGTCTACGACCAGGTGCGGGGCCAGGGCGTTTTGTACCAGCCCTTCGAGGGCATCGTGCAGAACCTCGAGCGCCGCTACCGCGAGACGCAGAGCGACTCCGTGCGCCGCGAGCTCGAGGAGTGCATGAGCGAGCACCCCTGCCCGGACTGCGGCGGCAGGCGTCTCCGGCGCGAATCTCTGGCCGTGACGGTCGGGGGGCTCAATATCTGGGACTTCACGCAGAAGTCCGTCACGGACGCGCTTTCCTTTCTCGACACGCTCACGCTCTCCGAGAAGGACGCCCTCATCGCCGACCGCATCCTCAGGGAGATCCGCGAGCGCCTGGGCTTCTTGCGCTCGGTGGGCCTGCAGTACCTCACGCTCGGCCGGCAGGCCGGTTCCCTCTCCGGCGGCGAGAGCCAGCGCATCCGCCTGGCCACGCAGATCGGCTCCTCGCTCATGGGCGTGCTGTACATCCTCGACGAACCCTCCATCGGCCTGCACCAGCGGGACAACAATATGCTCCTGGCCACCCTCAAGCACCTGCGCGACCTGGGCAACACCCTCCTCGTCGTCGAACACGACGAGGACACCATGCGCGCGGCGGACTACATCGTGGACATCGGCCCCGGCGCGGGCGTGCACGGCGGCGAAGTCGTCGCGGCCGGAACGCCCGAGGAGGTCGCCGCGAACCCCCATTCGCTCACGGGCCAGTACCTCTCCGGGAAAAAGCGTATCCCCGTCCCGCAGGAGCGCCGGCGCGGGAACGGGCACTTTCTCACCGTGTACGGCGCCGCGGAAAACAACCTCCGGCACATCGACGTCTCCATTCCGCTGGGGACCTTCACCTGCGTCACGGGCGTCTCCGGCTCCGGCAAGTCGAGCCTCGTAAACGAAATTCTCTTCAAAAAGCTCGGGCAGGAGCTAAACCGCATGAAGGTCCGTCCCGGGAAATGCGACCGGGTGGAGGGTCTGGAGTACCTGGACAAGGTCGTGGACATCGATCAGAGCCCCATCGGGCGCACGCCGCGCTCAAACCCGGCCACCTACACGGGCCTCTTCGGCGAGATCCGCGACCTCTACGCTTCCACGCAGGACGCCAGGAGCCGCGGCTACGGCCCCGGGCGATTCTCCTTCAACGTCCGCGGCGGGCGCTGCGAGGCCTGCGCGGGCGACGGCCTTATCAAGATCGAGATGCATTTCCTGCCGGACATTTACGTCCCCTGCGAGGTCTGCAAGGGAAAACGCTACAACCGCGAGACGCTTGAGGTCCGCTACAAAGGCAAAAACATCGCCGAGGCGCTGGAGATGACGGTGGACGAGGCGGCCGAGTTCTTCGGGAGCCTTCCGAAGCTCGCACGCAAGCTCGAGACGCTCAAAGACGTCGGATTGGGCTACATCCGGCTCGGCCAGAGCTCCACGACGCTCTCCGGCGGCGAGGCGCAGCGCGTGAAGCTCGCGACCGAGCTCTCCAAGCACGCCACAGGCAGCACCATCTACATCCTCGACGAGCCGACGACGGGCCTGCACACGGACGACGTGAAAAAGCTCATCGAGGTACTTTCCCGCCTCGTGGAGGCGGGAAACACGGTGGTCGTCATTGAACACAACCTGGACGTCGTCAAGACGGCCGATTACATCATCGACCTCGGTCCCGAGGGCGGCGACGGCGGCGGCCTGGTCGTCTGCACCGGCACGCCCGAGGAGGTCGCCCTGGTGCCGGAGTCCTACACCGGGCAGTTCCTGAAACCGCTGCTCGAAACGCGCTAAAACAAAACCCGGCCCGGAAAGAGAGAGATGCCCATGCCCCCGCTGATGACCTGGCTCACCAATACAGAAGCCGGCAGACTGGTCTTTACCGGTCTTGTCTCCATGCTCCCCGTGGTGGAGCTGCGCGGCGGCATCCCCTTCGGCGTGGCGCTTGGGCTCAGGCATTGGGACGCTTTTCTCGCGGCGGTGTTGGGGAACCTCGTCCCGGTGCCGTTCATCATGCTCTTCGCGCGGCGCTTTCTCCAATGGCTGCGCCGCTTCCCGCGCCTGGACGGCTTCGTCCGGCGCATCGAGCGCAAGGCGCATCTCAAGGGCCGCCGGGTCCGGAAGTACCGCTGGTTCGGCCTGTGTCTCTTCGTCGCGGTCCCTCTGCCGGGGACCGGCGCGTGGACGGGCGCGCTCATCGCGGCTTTTCTCAACATGCGCATCAAGAGCGCCCTCCCGTCGATTCTGCTGGGCGTCCTCATCGCGGGCTTTCTCATTCTCGGCCTCACCTACGGCTTTACCTCCCTGTAAGCGCAGATTCCGTTTTCCCGCATAGAATGGGGGAGAGGGAGGGGAGCTATGATGCTTCTGGAAATTTCTCTTTCGATCCTTTCCGCGGCGGGTCTCCTGGCCCTGGGCTGGATGCTCTTCGGCCGCCTGGTGGCGCCCGTGGGCGGCTCTCTGCCCGTGGCGGCGGTTCTCCATGCCGAGGGAGACGCGGAGGGCCTCGAGCACACGGTGAACGGCCTTCTCTGGCTCACCAAGGGCGAGATGGCCCGTTTCGACATCGTCATTGCCGACGCTGGCCTCTCCGAGGCCGGACGCAAAGCGGCGACGCTCCTGGCCGAGCGCGAACCGCGCATCACGCTCTGCGACATCGGGGACGTCACGAACTACATCTAGAGGTACATACAACATGGAGGACGTACGGGAAAACCGCATAGAGGGGACGGTGGCCGCGCTCGTGTTTCAAAACCGCGAGAACGGCTACGCCATTTTGCGCCTGGACACCGGGACGGAGCTTTTCACGGTGGTGGGAACGCTCCCTGCCGTCTCCTGCGGGGAGCTCCTCGCGGTCGAGGGGACCTGGGTACAGCATCCGTCCTACGGCAGGCAGCTGCGCGTCGAGCGGTTCGAGCGCAAGCTTCCCGCCGGCGCGGCCGCGATCTTGAACTATCTCTCCTCCGGCGCGGTGAAGGGCGTGGGCCCCGCCACGGCGAAGCTTTTCGTCGGGGCCTTCGGGGACGAAACGCTCACCGTGCTCGAGGAATCGCCCGAAAAGCTCGCGAAGCTTCCCGGCATCTCCCGCAAAAAAGCCCGGGAGCTCTCGCTGCGCTTCCGCCAGCAGAGCGCCATGCGGCGCCTCATCGAATTTCTCTCTTCCCACGGGCTCCCCGCCGGCGCGGCCATGCGGCTCTACCATCTCTACGGCGACGCGGCTCTGCCCCTCGTGCGGCAGAACCCCTATCTCCTGGTGGGGGAGGAGTACGGCGCCGCCTTCGCCGACGCGGACGCGGCGGCGATCTCACTGGGCCTTACGGCGGACGACCCCGGACGTCTCTCGGCGGCCCTCACCTACGAGCTTCTCTACAACGCGGAAAATGGACATGTCTTCCTGCCGCGGGAGAAGCTTCTGGGCGCGGCGGCGCAGCTCATCGGGCTCGAGCCTTCCGATCTCGCGGGGGCGCTGGAGCGCCTCTGCGAACACGGCAAGATCGTGCGTGAAGCCGTCGCGGGCGTCGACGCCTGCTACCTTCCCGCGCTCCATGAGGCGGAGGTCTTCACCGCCGCGCGCCTTTCCGGGATGGCGGCGGCGGTCTTTTCGCCCCCGTTCCCGCTCTCCGGCATCCTCGAGGATATCCAGCGCGGGCAGGGGATCGTCTACGCGCCGCAGCAGCTGCAGGCCGTTTCGCTCGCGGCGCAGCGGCGCGCGATGCTCCTGACAGGCGGGCCTGGCACGGGCAAAACGACCTCCGTGCGCGGTATTCTCGCGCTCTTCGACGCGCTGGGCCTGGACACGGTCCTCGCCGCGCCGACGGGCCGGGCGGCCAAGCGCCTTTCGCAGGTCACGGGCCGGGATGCCGCCACCATCCACCGCCTGCTTGAGACGCGCTGGGACGAAGCCCTCGGGCAGCTCGCCTTCGCGCGGGACGAGAACGACCCGCTGGACGCGGACGCGGTGATCGTGGACGAGACCTCGATGGTGGACGTCACCCTCATGGCGGCGCTTCTCCGGGCGATGAAACCCGAGGCGCGGCTCGTCCTCGTCGGAGACCCGGACCAGCTCCCGTCCGTCGGGCCGGGGAACGTACTGTCCGACCTCGTGCGAAGCGGCGCGGTGGCCGGCGTGCACCTGACGGAAATCTTCCGGCAGGCGCGCGAGAGCACCATCGTCCTAAACGCGCACGCCGTCAACCGGGGCGAATGCCCCGACCTCAAAAACGACGGCGGGGGGGACTTTTTCTTTCTGCGCAGGCCGCACGCCGCGGACGCGGCGGAGACGATCGCCGCGCTCTGCGCCGAGCGTCTGCCGAAAAACCTGGGCATCCCGCCCGAGGCGATCCAGGTGCTCTCACCCACGCGGCTGGGCGCGGCGGGAACTGAGAGCCTCAACCGCGCGCTCCAGGCGGCGGTGAATCCGCCGTCGGAGGCGAAAAAGGAGCGCCGGTTCGGACCGTTCCTCTTCCGCGAGGGCGACCGGGTGATGCAGGTCAAAAACAACTACGACCGTCTCTGGCAGAGCGCGCCCGGCGCGGCGGGAACGGGCGTCTTCAACGGCGACGTCGGGCAGATCACGGGAATCGACGGAGACGAGGTCTCCGTCGACTTCGAGGGCCGGCTCTCCCGTTACGCCGGCGAGGACCTCGCGGAGATAGAGCCCGCCTTCGCGATGACGGTCCACAAGGCGCAGGGGAGCGAGTACCGCGCGGTGATCCTCGCGGTCTGCCGCGCCGCGCCGCCCCTTCTCACGCGCGGCGTCCTCTACACGGCCATCACCCGCGCGCGCGCGCTTCTCATCCTCGTGGGGGAGGAGAGCGTT
>DAOPLW010000026.1:0-8464 GCA_035391945.1 Oscillospiraceae bacterium
GGTCGATCAGATAGCTGAGCATCTCTTCCGCGACTCCGGTCTCCTCGACAACGGCGGCGAAATTGACCCTCTCCGGGTTCCGGTAGATATGTCTCCGGACCGTGATGTACGCCTCGTCCAGTTGCTGCATGCACGGGGCGCACAGCCTGGAACCGACGCTGTTGAACGGTTTGCCGCACAGCGCGCATTTGGAAAGCGCCAATGTCCTCGCCTCCTGATCATAACCCTGAAATCCGCCGACGGACAGCTTTTTTTAACGTATATTGTTGGCCAGGCCCTCCATGTCGTCCGCCGTCTGGAGCGCGCGGCTTACAAGGGAATAGGCTCTCTGTGAACGGATCAGGAGCGTGAGTTCCTGCGCCATGTCCACGTTGGATGCCTCGAGGCTCCCCTGCGTCACCGTCGTGTCCGCGCCGGCCGGCACGGCCGCGCCGGAGGTTTCGCTCGCCCGGTAACAGGTGTCGCCGGCGGCCAGGAGCCCGTCCGGATTGGGGAAGTCCGCGATGCCCAGGGCGGCGACTTCCCCCTCCCGCGTGCGCAGCACGCCGTCCGGCGTGACACCGAGGCCCGTCCGGTCCGCGGGAAGCGCGATCCGGTTTCCCGCCCGGTCGAGGACGTACCGGCCTCCCGCGGTGACAAGATAATCCCCGTATGCGCCGCTCGAAACGGCGAAGCTGCCGCTCCGGGTGTAGAGGGTCTCGCCGCCGGCGTCCTCCACCGCGAAAAATCCGCTCCCGGAGAGGGCGAAGTCCAGTTCCCCGCCCGTTTCCGAGAAAGCGCCGTCCGAGAAATCGGTGGAGGCCGCGTTCACCAGCGCGCCGCTTCCGGCGAGAAGGTTCGCCTCGAGCGCGTTTCCGACGGGCGCGTCCATGGCGGCGTAGAGCGCGTCCCTGAAATCCACGCGCTTGGCCTTGTAACCGGCCGTGTCGGCGTTGGCGATGTTGGCCGCAATGGTGTCCAGCCTTGTCTGCTGGCCCTTGAGGCCCGTCGCCGCCGAATAGATCGCTCCCATGCCCTTAGCCCCCCACCTTGCCGAGATCGACCGCGATGCCGAGGGAGTCGTCGGTCATGCCGACGATCTTCTGGCTCGCCTCGTACTTCCGGTAGACGGTGATCATATCGACCATCTCGTCCGCGGCCTGGACGTTCGAGCTCTCCTGCGCTCCCTGCCGGACGGAGGCTCCCTGCGCGCTTCCGGCGGCCGCGCCGCCGGAAGCGTAGTAGAGGTTGTCTCCTTCCTTGCGCAGGAGTCCCGGGTCGTCGAAGGTCACGAGCCTGAGCCGGTCCGTTTCGGCGGCGCTGCCCGTCACCGTCCCGTCCGGCGCGACGGAGAAGTCCGCCGAGCCCACGTAGATCCTGCCGTTTTCTCCCAGGACGTAATTCCCGCTCCCGGTGACGAGGTAGCCCCCGTCGGAAACCGCAAAATTTCCCGCGCGCGTGTAGCGCTCCCCTGCGGCCGT
This sequence comes from Oscillospiraceae bacterium, assembly GCA_035391945.1. Classification (GTDB taxonomy): domain Bacteria; phylum Bacillota; class Clostridia; order Oscillospirales; family Oscillospiraceae; genus DAOPLW01. The sequence goes on from DAOPLW010000026.1 coordinate 1,461, forward strand.
CTCCACGGCGAAAAAGCCGTCTCCCTCGATGGCGAGGTCCGTCTTTCTGCCGGTCTCCTCCAGGCTCCCCTGGGTGAAGTCCGTGACGAGCTCGTCGACGTGCGCGCCGTAGCTGTACCCAGAAAGGCCGGTTCCTGACGTTCGTCGTCGGCAGGGAGACGTACGGGATTGAAATCCTCCACGTGACGGAGATCATCGGCATGCAGGCCGTTACGGAAATGCCGGAAATGCCGGACTACCTGAAAGGGATCATCAACCTGCGCGGAAAGATCATCCCGGTCATGGACGTGAGGCTGCGGTTCGGGAAATCGGCGCGGGACTATGACGACAGGACCTGCATCGTCGTCATCGACCTGGACGGGATTCCCGTCGGCCTCATCGTGGACAGCGTCTCCGAGGTGCTCACTCTTCCGGAGGAGGACATTTCCGAACTCCCCGGGATGGGCGCCGGGCAGGGCGGCGGATACGTCCGGAACATCGGGAAAGTCGGAAACGGCGTCGTCCTCCTCATCGACTGTGAAAAGCTGCTCTCGGCGGATGAGCGGGAGCAATTCGATCCGGCGGGCATCGGCGCCGTCCTGTGACCACGAAAAGAAATCTTGAAGAATGGCGGGAAACATTATGCTGAAAAATATGAAAATATCCAAAAAACTGACCGTTGGGTTTCTGATCGTGGCCCTTCTGGCCGCGGCCGTGGGCGCGGTCGGCATTTTTAGCATCATCAGTATCCGGGACGCGGGCGCCGACCTCTATGAGAAAGACACGCTGGGCCTTCAGTACGCCGGCGACGCGGGCGTCACGTTCCAGCAGCTCCGGTACAACAGCCTGAAACTTGCCAATACGGATGTCACGGATCAGGCGGGCATGCAGGAAACCGTCAGTTCCATCAACGACTGCTTCGACCAGATGGACGACCTGCTCGCCGAATGCGACAGCACCATCACCAACGAGGAGATCCGGACGCTTCTTTCGGAAATTCAGTCGCAGTGGGCGTCCTATAAGCCGGCGATGCAGGCGGACAACCAGAACAGGCTGAACGGCGTCGCCAGCGCGGTGGATGGCGATCTCGTGACGCTCGGCTCCGGTTTGCGGGACAACTTCCTGCAGCTCTTCTCCCTCCTCTCCGCGCGCGCCGAGACCCGTTCCGAGGAAAACGCCGCGTCCGCGCGGCAGGCCATCATCGTCATGGGGGCCGTCATCGCGGCGGCGCTCGTACTCGCCCTGATCCTCGGAACGTCCATTTCCGGCAGCATCGGAAAACCGCTGGCCGTCGTGACCCGCATCGCCGAAATGCTCGCCGTCGGCGACCTTAACACCGAAGCCGTACTGACCGAGAAGGACCTGCAGATCAAATTCAGGAAGGATGAGATCGGCCAGCTTTTCCTGGCCTTCAACCACCTCATCGCGGGTACGAAGGAGCAGGCGCGGGCGGCCAAGCAGGTCGCCGACGGCGACCTCACCACCGAGGTCACGGTCCGTTCGGAAAACGATCTGCTCGGCAGGGAACTCTCTTCGATGGTAACGAGCTTCCATACGCTTGCCTCTTCCATCATCAGCGCCGCGGACCAGGTCGCCTCGGGCGCCGGCATGGTGTCCGACTCCAGCATGGCCCTCTCCCAGGGCGCCACCGAGCAGGCGAGCTCCGTGGAGGAGCTCACCGCCTCGGTGGAGGAGATCTCCTCCCAAACCAGCCTGAATGCGGAGAACGCGGAAAAGGCCAACGAGCTCTCGCAGAACGCAAAGGTAAACGCCGACAGCAGAAACACTCAGATGCGGGATATGCTCAAAGCCATGGACGAGATCAACGAATCCTCCAACAGCATCAACAAGATCATCAAAGTCATCGATGACATCGCGTTCCAGACCAACATCCTCGCGCTCAACGCGGCCGTCGAAGCGGCCCGTGCCGGCCAGCACGGCAAGGGCTTCGCGGTGGTCGCCGAGGAGGTCCGGACGCTCGCCGCCCGCTCGGCCAGCGCCGCCAAGGAGACGACCGACCTGATCGAAGGCTCCATCCGGAAAGTGGAGGCGGGCACCAAGATCGCCAACGAGACCGCCAAAGCGCTCGAGCGGATCGTGGACGATGTGGAAAAGGCGGCCAACCTCGTGGGCGCCATCGCCACGGCCTCCAAGGAGCAGGCCATCGGCATCGAGCAGATCAACCAGGGTATCCTGCAGGTGTCGCAGGTCGTCCAGACCAACGCCGCGACGAGCGAAGAGAGCGCGGCGGCGAGCGAGGAGCTCTCCAGTCAGGCGGCGCACCTCAAGGAGATCGTCGGCACGTTCAGGATCCGGAAGGCGGAGGGCGCCTCTCCTGCGGCCGCGCCGGCGGCGCAGAAAAAGCCGGCCGCGCCGGCGGGCAGGCCCTCCGGCGATGCGCGGCCGGACGAGGCGGCGGTCGGCGCGGGGACGGGCAGGGCGAAGATCGTCCTCTCCGACAGCGAGTTCGGGAAGTATTGACCCGGAAAAAGGAAATACCGGTCATCATTGGGAGAGGATCATTCTTTGTCCTCTCCCAATTTGCCGAAAGGTTGGGTGAGTATTCTGATTGCCATTACAAAAGAAGAGTTCAGGCAGCTTTCCGATTACATCAGGGTCAACTACGGCATCCAGTTGAAAGAGGAGAAGCAGGCGCTGGTAAACGGACGGCTCCAGAACGTGCTCCTGGAAAACCATTTCAAAAGCTTTTCGGAGTACTATGAGCACATTCTCCGCGACAAAACCGGCGCGGCGGCCACCACGCTCATCAACCGGATCACGACCAACCACACCTTTTTTATGCGCGAGCCGGAGCATTTTTGTTACTTTCGGGACGCCGTTCTGCCCTATCTGAAGGAACACGTGGCGAGCCGGGACCTGCGCATCTGGAGCGCGGGCTGCTCCAGCGGCGAGGAGCCCTACACCCTCGCGATGCTGATCGACGAATTCTTCGGCACGGAGAAAAAGGGCTGGGACGCGCGGGTTCTGGCCACCGACATTTCGGAAAAGGTCCTCTCCGAGGCGAGGGAGGGCGTTTACCGCAACGAGGAGCTCGCCGCGCTGCCGCCGGGCTGGAAGCTGAGCTATTTCCGGAAAGTCGACGCCGGGCGCAGCGCCGTTTCCGACCGCATCCGGAACGAAGTCATTTTCCGGCGCTTCAACCTGATGAGCCGGACCTTCCCCTTCCGGAGGAAATTTCATGTGATCTTCTGCCGGAACGTCATGATCTATTTTGGAAACGACACGAGGCGGGAACTGGTGGATCAGTTTTACGACCTGACCGAGCCGGGCGGATACCTCTTCATCGGGCACGCCGAGTCGCTCGGCCGGGACCAGAGCCGGTACAAATTCATTCTGCCGGCGGTATATCGAAAGGAATAGGGGGTGAAGGCGTGCAGCCCGCCAGAAAAATCAAGCTGCTCATTGTGGACGACAGCGCCCTGTTTCGCGCCGTTCTGTCCAAAGCGCTCTCTGGAGACCCGGAAATCGAGGTGGTGGCCACGGCCGTCGACCCCTTCGATGCGCGGGATAAAATCGTGGAATTCGAGCCGGACGTCATGGTCTGCGACGTGGTGATGCCAAAAATGGACGGCATCGAATTCATCCGGCGGCTCCTGCCGCAGTACCCGCTGCGTGTTGTGGTGGTGAGCGCCGCGAGCGCGGCCGTCCTCGACGCGATGAACGCGGGCGCGGTCGACTTCGTGGCCAAGCCGGACATGAGTCTCGGCCGGACACGGGCCGCGTTCCTCGCGGACCTGACCGAAAAGATCAAGATCGCCGCCAGATCCAACCTGATCATCCGGCGGGAGGCCCCGCCCGCCGCCGCAAAGCCGGTTCCGTCCACCCCGGCGAAGCGCCGGAAGGTCGTCGCGATCGGCGCCTCCACCGGCGGGACGGAGGCCATCTTCAGCGTCCTGCGCTCGCTCTCCCCCGATATGCCCGGCATCGTGATCGTCCAGCACATCCCGCCCGTCTTCTCGCGGATGTTCGCCGAGCGGCTGAACAAAACGACGCCGCTGCGCGTCCGGGAGGCGCAGACGGGGGATTTTGTCGAGACGGGCCTGGCGCTCGTCGCCCCCGGCGATCGCCACATGCGCCTGCGGAAGACGGGCGACCGCTTTCGGGTGGAACTCGCCGAAGGCGCGAAAACGGACCGGCACTGTCCGTCCGTCGACGTCCTTTTCCAGTCCGTCGCGGCTTCCTGCGGCGCCGCCGCCGTCGGGGTGATCCTCACCGGGATGGGCGAGGACGGCGCCCGGGGGCTTCTCGCCATGCGGCAAAACGGCGCGAGGACCATCGGGCAGGACGAGAAGAGCTGCGTCGTCTACGGCATGCCGAGAGCCGCCTGGGAGATGGGGGCCGTGGAGAAGCAGGCTCCGCTCGAGAGCATTCCCCAGTCGATCGCGCTGGCGGTCTCCGGATAACCGCGCCGGGGGCGTGGAAAAACCCGGCAAACGGGTAAAAAGGGCCGCGCGGACGATTTTGTCGCCCGCGCGGCCCTTTTTATTGTTTTCTTTCCTTGTCCGGCCGGTCGGATCGTAGTATTCTGTGGATAGATCGGCTAAGGATGCGGATCCGGCGATCCGTGCAGAAAATGTCCGGCATGATCACGGGGGCGAAGGCCAATCCGCCGTCTCGGGCATCTCCTCTCAGGTGGAGCCTGGACGCAGTTCCGGGTGCCCCGGGCCGTCCGGGGCGGGCGCATCCGCGATCCGGACGGCAAATCAACTGAAATACCTGTCCCCGGACGAGCCCACAGGCGCGCCGGACGCGAAGGCCGGCGGCTTCCGGGAGCCCGTCCGTGGGCGGCAGGCGCGCGGGGCGCCCCTCTTTCCCTGCCGCACGGCGTTCGCCGTCGGCTTGCCCCGGGTCGCTTTGGCGCTGTGGTCCTCCGCGCGGGGGACCGGTCTGAAATGCGGGAGGTGAGATCTGTGCTCTGGTATGAATGGGCGCTTCTTGTTCTGGTCGGCGCGCTTCTCGCGGCGGTCAGGTTCTGGTGGGTCCCGCGGTTCGTAAAATGGCTGCAGGATCATGACGCCGGCGAAAAAAAACAGGGGAAGGACGGGGACAAGTGACCGCTTCCCCCGCGTACGGAACGAACGGAGGCCGGCGGTGAAACCCCGCTCTCCGGCGGAGGAACGCGGAAGCGAAGCCCATGGAAAAAACGCGGTCAGCCCCCCTCCGGCGGCTTAATGGGCGATACGATCTCCGACATGGTCGACCGCCGCGCGGGGGCCGCGGGCGGACTGCGGCGCGGCGTCTCCGTGCGCACGGCGGCCATGTCCGGCTCCGCCCCTATGGACCGCTCGCTTCCGGCATCGTCAGGCGCGGCTGAGGGATCGCTCCCCGCGGCGCCGGACGGGCTGTTTTCCGGTTGAGAACACGGGCCCGCGGCCGTGCCGGGCGCGGGTCATGCGGCGGCTTTCCGTCGGGAGCCGTCTTTTCCCGCGCGGGAGGACAGGCCGCCGCGGCCGTGGATGAAAACGGAGATTTTGAAAAACGAAGCCCCCATGCTGGAAGTCAACTTTTATAAAAAGGCGGCGGTCCGCCGCCTGAAATTTGCGGCCGTTGCCTCGAAAAGCTGCGGAAAATGGGTTTTCTGCAAGCACAGGGAACGGACGACATACGAATTTTCCGGCGGTCACAGGGAAAGCGGCCAGGCCATTCTCGACACTGCCAAACGGGAACTTCAGGAAGAGACGGGCGCGTCGGATTACGGCCTGGAACCGGTATGCCGCTATTCCGTGACCGGGAAAAACAGGGTGAATGAAACCGGCAAAAAAGCTTCGGTATGCTGTATTGTGCGGATATAAAGACCTTTGCCCCGGTCCTGCACAGCGAAATGGAGAAGGCTGTCCTTCTGGACGCCGCGCCCGACAACCGGACTTATCCCGAGATCCGGCCGAAGCGGATGGAAAAAGCGGTTGCGGCGACGGGGCGGCCTGCAGGCGGCTGACCGTGCGATAAAATACCCGCCTGTCCCTACGGTCTTTTCTGCGCGCCCGCTCCGCAAAAAATCCGGTCCCCGCCCGGGCGCGGGAGACGGAGAAAGCTCCGGGTCCCGAACCGCTCGGTTCGGGACCCGGAGCTTTGTTTTTGCGCCGTTGCGGTAAGAGCGCCCTGCGCCCGGTCGGAACGAGGCGCGCAAACCCGTCTTTCAAACCGTGCGCGCGCCGCGTTCGGCCCTCGCGCGGACGAAAGCATCCTGCCGGGACGGTCTCGGGCAGAAAGGGCCCCGGCCATGGCCGGAGCCCCGCGCTTATTTTTTCTTCTTCCGCTGCGACCTTTTATCGTCCTTCCACTCCGGCTTCTCCTTGTTCTTGTTGCCCTTGCCGGCAAAGATCGTATAGCCGACCACAAAGGCCAAAGCGGCAATCCCCATGCCCCAGTCCATGTCCGCACACTCCCCCCGTTCTCACATGCTGTCAGTGTACCACAGGCGCCGAAAACTGTAAACTCCCCTTTTTCTGTGCTGACATTTGAAAAAGTCTGTGCTATAATATCCGCAAAACGGATCGCGGCGCGCACAGGTCCCTTCGGCGGGCATGCGCCGCGCAAAAAACGGGGCTGCGCCCGCCGGGCCTTCCCGGATTCGCGCCGCGGCGCCGGAGCCGGTAAGGCTTATGACGGCGCGCCCGCCGCGTTGCCGTTCCGAAGGAGGTCCTCCCCCGATGAGCATGGTAAAGGATGCGTCCCTGGCCGCCGCCGGCCGGCAGAAGATCGACTGGGTGCGCAGCTTTATGCCGGCGCTTTCCGCCATCGAAGCGCGCTTCGCCGAGGAAAAACCGTTTGCCGGCCTCACCGTGGCGATCTCGGTGCACCTGGAGGCGAAGACCGCGAACCTCGGCTATGTTTTGAAGCGGGGCGGCGCGGAGGTTTTCCTCACGGGTTCCAACCCTCTCTCCACGCAGGACGACGTGGCCGCGGGCCTCGCCTCGATGGGCGTCGAGACCTTCGGCGTCCACGGCGTCACGCCGGAGGGTTACGAAAAACTGCTTACCGAGACGCTCCAATGCCGCCCCCAC
>DAOPLW010000027.1:0-8428 GCA_035391945.1 Oscillospiraceae bacterium
CGTGAGCGCGTCGCAGGAGGCGAGTCTGGCCAGGCGGTCGAGCTCCCGCCGCCGCCTGTCGATGTCGGTGAAGACGAGGAACGCCTTGACGTCGCTGGAATAGGGGTACTTCACCATCTGTACGTTGACGCGGAACCACTGCGTGCCGTTCTCCTCGCCCAGCACGCGGAACTCCAGATTGTCCTCGTGGACGCCCCCAAGGCAAAGCGCAATGAGCCGGTCGCGATCAAAGAAAGCGCGATACGCCGCGACGTCGTCCGGCGCGATCAGGTGACGGGCACTGTATTCGACAAAGGCGCCAAGCGTATGCTCGGGCACATCCCAGGCGGAGTAGGCCGCCGAGCACTGCCTGCGCTCAACCGTGTCACTTGTGAGGTTGACCTCCAGATAGACCGCGCTCTCCGCGAGCATGGCGGAAAGCGTGTTCTGCCATTTCTCGTAGGCCAGCTCCTTCTCCCTTTGCTCCGTGTTGTCGAACAAGGCGACCACCGCGCTTTGCGGCGCGCCGGTTCTGCCATAGATCGTCGTGAAATCCCCGCGGTACCAGCGCAGTTCCCCGCCGTCGCAGCGCAGCTTCAGGTTACAGCTCCCGGACGGCTCACCGCGCCGTATGGCCGCGAAAAACGCACGATAGTGCTCCACCGATTCCGGGGCAACGGCACCGGAGTCCATCAGACAATAGGGGCAGTCTCCGTTCTCCTCCGGAATCCCGAACACCTTGCCGACGCTGTAATACCGAAAAGCTTTGCCGGTTCCGATCTCGTAGCGCATGACGTATTTTCCGCTCTGGGCCGCGACGAGGCGGAACTCCTCGCTGCGGACGCGCAGATCCTCCTCCCGGTTTTTCTGCTCCGTCACGTCCAGCAGACAGCCGTACAAAAGCGTCTCCGACCCGTCCGGTTCCAGCGCGGCGAAGCAGTAAACCCACCGGCACTTTCCGTCCTGCCGGAGGATCCTGGTTTGGAACGAGGCGGTCTTCTCCCCGCGTGCAGCGGCGCCGGAAAGAGTTTCCCGCAGAGGGGCGAGGCTCTCCGGATGGATACAGCGGTACGCGCTTTTCCCGACGGCGCGTTCCATGTCCGAGGCGCACGCATAACCGTGAAGCCGGTAATAGAGCGGGTTGCCGTACAGCACGGTCAGATCATCGTCCAGACGGATGCAGAAGATGCCGAACACTTCATTGCTGGAAAGCCTTTCCAAAACGGCGCCGTCGCCGAGCGGCGCGTCCTTCTTCCCTACCCTGCTCACCGGTGCAACCCTCTCTTTCTCTGGGAATCGCTGTCGGCATGTACGAAAAATGCCTGCCGGAACACATGGCAGACACCCATTTTCGGAACGTAACCAACTGCCATGCAATGCGGAGACCCCCGCCGCGCGCCGCAGGCGGCCTTCCGGTCGCCCGGACGGCATTCGTCTCTGTCCGGTATACGGTTACAGACGCGCGCACGGGAGGAACCCGGCCGCGCACTTTGGTATTTATTACCATCAATTATACACGAACGCCGCGCCATTTGCAACCGCGGCTTGTATTTTCCGCCGAAAACGGGCCGGATGCTCAGAAAAGGCGGATGAGCAGCATGTAGCAGACCGTTCCCAAGAAAATGCTGAGAAACGTGTTCTTTTTTAAGACCTGCGCGACGACCACGAGCGCCACGGAAGCAGCCTCCGGCAGGCCATACGGAAAGACGGCGGGTTCCACGCCGCGCAGACAGTAGAAGACCAGGATCGCCATGATGGCGGGCGGTAGCGCGCCGCCGAGGTAGATCATGAGCGGCGGGAGTTCCCGCTTCCCGCCGAAGAGGAGGTAAGGCAGTGCGCGCGAGAGCGCCGTCATGAGGGCGATGAGGCCCACGGCGGCCGCGGTGTAGACTGCGTCATGCATGGGGCGCACCTCTCTTCTTTTCACCGGCGACGCGCTCTCTCAGGAAAACGAGCGCCACGAGGCTCGCCGAGAGGGCCGGCAGGATAAAGTTGTCCGGTCCGATGAGAAAATAAAATACAGCCGCGCTGGCGAATCCCGTGACGGCCGGGATGTGCGAACCACATCCGCGCCACTGGTTCACGACAACGGTCACGAAGAAGGCCGTGGCGGAAAATTCGATCCCGGAGAGGTCCACGGGCAGCAGAGAGCCGATGAGCGCGCTCGTGGTACAGCTGAAGACCCAAAAGAGATGACACAGGAGCTGGATATAGAAATCGGCCTTGTTTCCGTCCACGTCCGGCGGATATTGAACGGAGCAGAGGACCGAGTACGTCTCGTCCGTCATGGTCAGCGCCATATACGGGTAGCGCCATCCTCCGACGGCGCGGAAGCGATCCACGAAGCCGATGCCGTAGAACATATGGCGGGCGTTGATGAAGAAGGCCATGGCCGCCACAACCGGAAGCGGCGCGCCGGACGCGAGAAGCGATACCATCACGATCTGCATGGAACCGGCGTAGACGAAAAGCGCGGAGAAAAACGCCCAAAGGACGCCGTAGCCAGCCGCGTGCAATAGCAGGCCCGCCGCGAGGCCAACAAACAGATAGGAAAAGAGCAGGGGCGTCACCTGGATCAGCGCGAAGCGAAAGGATTTCATCGTCCGGTTCCTCTCTTTCGGGCGCGGCCGGGCCGCGGGAGAAAATTTCAAAAATTATACCATACTTCCCGGCGGCGCACAATCTCCGCGCGGACGACGTTTTTCTGCTTTTTACGACCCGCTTTGTGGATTTTGAAGGTTGGGTTTGCTATACTGAAAGCGATCCGAAAAGGATGAAGGGGAGGATGGGACATGATGACGCCGAAAGAGCGCAGAGAAGCTTTCAAGCGCTGGATGAACCTTCGGAGAAAGGCGGACGGCGCCCCCTACTCCGTCAATACCGTCGACACTTACGCTTCCGCACTTGCCACCGCACCGGCAAAGCTCCGGTGCGCCCCTCTCCGCACGACGGACATTTTCAGCCTGTCCGACAGCCGCGTCTACCACGAGGAGAGAGTAAAAATGGAGGCCGCTGAGAATTTCGAAAGCGTCAACCTGGCGTCCGGCAACCGGGCGCTCCAGTATGCGCTCTCGCGCTATGAGACGTTTTTGCAGGAAACGGAAACGCGGGAGGAGGACCCCGCGCCCGACGGTCCTCTCTTTGGCTGGACGGATTTTTACGAAGCGTTCGCCAAAGCGCTTCTCCCGTGGCGAAGCGATCGGGCCGGGCTCCTCGGGCTCATCGGCGATGCCTGCGCTTCCCTGGGCGTCGGCAATCCCTTCCGCGAGCGCTCCGGCGCCCTGTGCGACGACGTCTGCCCGTTCACGGTCTTCGGCATGTTCAATAAAGGCCTGCGGGACGACAACCGCCGGAAAATCGCCGCCGCCCTTGCCGGGCGCCTCGGCGTTCCGGCCCCCGCGCCTTTCTCCTTTTCCGGGATCCCCGTCCTGAGCAACATGAACGCGCGGTTTTTCTCCGCCCGGGAGGAGCGCGGGGAACGGGACATCGAAAACCTGTGGGAACTCTTTGCGCGCGCCCTCTCCCTTCCCGGGCCGGACGACGCGCCGGACGGACCGGCGCGCGACGCGTTTCTCGGCGCCTACGACCTTGTCCGCGCGCAGCGCGGCATCGCCTGGAACGTCACCATCGGGCTCTACTGGGCCAGCCCCTACCGCTTTCTGCCGCTCGACCTCAACAGCCGGAACTATCTGCGCGGGCGCCTCGACTTCCGCGTGGACCTGAAAAATCCCCCCACCGGGGAGGCCTATCTGTCTCTCATCAGCCGGTTTCTGGGAAACCCGTATACGTTCGGGAATCCGACCTATCCCGTGCACAGCTTTCCGGAGCTCTCCCACCAGGCCTGGCTCGGCAGGAGCGCGCCGGGCGATGGCGGGCCGGAGACGGAAGAAACTATCTCCGATGCTCCGGGCGAATGGCCGATGAGCCGGAACGTCATTCTCTACGGCCCGCCCGGGACCGGAAAGACTTACCGCTCCGCGGCCTTCGCCGTGGCGGCGATCGAGAGGAAACGGCCCGCGGAAGTGGAGGGCGCGCTGCGCGAGAGCCCGGACGCCGTCTTCGGACGCTACCGGCGCTACCGGGACGAGGGGCGGATCGAATTTGTCACCTTTCACCAGTCGTTCAGCTACGAGGAGTTCATCGAGGGGATCCGTCCGGCGCTCTCCGGAGACGCGCGGCTGCGCTACGAACTGCGCGACGGGATTTTCAAAGCCTTCTGCCGGCATGCCGAGACCGTCCGGGGCCCATGCGTTTTCGTAATCGACGAAATAAACCGCGGCAATATTTCCAGGATCTTCGGCGAGCTCATCACGCTTCTGGAACCGAGCAAGCGGAAGGGGCGCCCCGAGGAGCTCCTCGTGCGTCTTCCTTACTCCGGCGAGCGCTTCGGCATTCCGGACAATGTCTTTCTCATCGGCACCATGAACACGGCCGACCGCTCCATCGCGCTCATCGACACCGCGCTGCGGCGGCGTTTCAATTTTGTGGAAATGGCGCCCGACGAGAGCCTGCTCGCCGGGATCGACGTCGCGGGGCTCGATCTTTCCGCCCTGCTCTCGTGCATCAACCGGCGCATCGAAGCGCTCTACGACCGCAAGCACCGCATCGGCCACGCGTATTTTCTGCCCCTCGGCGAAGAGCCGACCATGGAACGTCTCGCACATATCTTCGAAAACACCCTTCTCCCTCTCCTGCAGGAGTATTTTTTCAATGATTACGAGAAAATCCGCCTGATTTTAGGCGACAACCAAAAGAAGAATGCGGACGAGCAGTTTGTTCTCGCCGATTCTCTGGACGGCGCTGCGCTTTTCGGTGACGCCTCGGTCACGGAGGACGAGCGCGTCTTTTCCCTCAACCGGGCCGCGTTTTCCAATCCGGAGGCCTACCGGAAAATCGCGGCCCCGCAGGAAACGGTATGAACCGGACGTTTACGGTCAGGGAATACGACGTTCTGACCCGGGACGCGCCGACTGGCTCCGAACGCTTCCGGCGGCTTCCGGCGGAGAGTTTCGACGCGCTGGAGCGGCTGCTCCTCTCCGGCAGGCAAAACGGGGCGGATGCGGCGGATTTTTTCTCGCTTTCGGGCCGCCGCAGCGTCGGGAAAGTCATCGGAGTCAAAAATTATGTCGGCGTCGTCGCTTTGGGCGACGGGACGGCCATCGAGATTCTGCCGAAGGTCTTCAGCGGGGATGCGCAGGCCTCCGAAGCGCAGGCAAGGGCCGTTTTTCTGGAGATGCTGCAAACGCTGCGGGAAATTCCGCGCCGGAGCTTTCAATCCTCCGGGCTTCGCACGGCGCGCGTCAACCTCTTTGAGCTCTTTCTCCGTATGTTTCTCGACGAGGCGCTGCGTCTGGTCAGGGAGGGGCTCTGCGCCTCCTATGCGGTGCAAAGCCGCAACGAATGCTTCTGCCGCGGGAAGCTCTCCGTGCCGCTGCAGATCCAATACAATCTGGTCCACGAGGAACGCTTTTTCGTGGAGCGGGACGAGCTCGGCGTGGACCGGCCGGAAAACCGGCTGGTCCTCTCCACGCTGCTCCTTCTCGCCCCCTATGCCGCGGACGCCGGAAGCAGACGCGACCTTCATGCGCTGCGCTATGCCTTTCGCGGCGTTTCCCCGTCGCAGGATCCCGCGGCGGATTTCGCGCGCGTTTCCCCCGACCGCGCGATACAAAGTTACGGGCGCATCCTCCCCTGGTGCAGGCTCTTTCTCTCCGGAAGCTGCTTCACGGCTTTTTCCGGCGCGAACCTGGCCTACTGCCTGCTCTTTCCCATGGAGCGCCTGTTTGAACGCTTCGTCACCGAGAAGCTCGGCCGCATGCTTTCTTCCGCGCGTCTGCATACTTCGGCCCAGGACCGCACGTATTCGCTTTTCGACGATCCCAGGCGCTTTTCCCTGCGGCCCGACCTGGTCGTGACCGGGCCGGGCGGCGTGGCGGTGCTCGACGCGAAATGGAAGCTCCTGTGCCCGGGCCAGAGAAATTTCGGCATCTCGCAGGCGGATATGTACCAGATGTACGCCTACGCAAAAAAATACGGCGCGCGCGAGGTGCTCCTTCTCTACCCCCGGAGCCACGGCCCGGACTGCTCCGCGCCGCCCGTCTATCGGAGCGGCGACGGCGCGGCCGTATCGGTCCATCCCGTGGACCTCCTGCATGCCGCCGCTTCTCTTTCCGGCGTGGCAGCGCGGATTGAAAGTGTTATTGTGTAAAATCTCCTGCCGCGGATTGACAGGTTCCGCCCCCTGCGATAAAATTAAAAAATACATATATTGTAAGTTGCTGTCCGAACGATCCAAAGTAATAAGGCGGTGGTCCGAGATGCTGTCCGTGCTCTATATTGAAATAAACGCCATTGCGATCTCCATTTTGCTGCTGCTTTATTTTAACGGAAACCAGGCCGACCTGCGCTCGCTGGACCAGACCCTTTTCAACCATCTTCTTTTCTTCACGATTTGTATCCTGCTGTTTGACACCGGCATGTGGCTGACCGACGGGCAGCAGTTTCTATTCGCCCGGGCGCTGAATCTGATCTTTACGACGGCCTACTATCTCCTCACGCCGCTCATCGCCTTTTTCTGGGGACTCTACTGCGACTATAAGGCAAACGACGGCAAGCACAGTGTTTTCACGCGTTTGCCGCTTTATTACATTCCGCTCGGGATCAACACGTTTCTCGTTTTCCTGAGCCTGACTACCGGATGGCTTTTCTCCATAAGCGAGGGGAACGTCTACCAGCGCGGCGGCTTCTTTTTCATCCACGCGATCCTGTCCGCGTTCTATCTCTTCTATGCCGACTTCATCGCCCTGCGAAAGGCCAGGCACACGGAAGACGCCGCGGAAAAACGGGAGTATAACGTTCTCGCCCTCTTCCTGCTGCCGGCGATCTTCGGCGCCACACTGCAGTATCTGGTCTATGGGCTCTCCACCACGTGGATCGGCGCCACCATCGGAATCCTGTCCGTCTATCTCAACGTCCAGAACCGCCAGATCTCCACGGATGCACTCACCGGCATCAACAACCGGCGGCAGCTCGGCCGTTATCTGCGCTGGAAAACAGCGGCGATCGGCCCCGGCGCGACGCTTTATGTCGTCATGCTCGACGTCGACAATTTCAAGGCCATCAACGACACGTACGGCCATATCGTCGGCGACGAAGCGCTCATCGAGGTCGCAAACCTCCTCAAACAGGTCTGTTCCGGCCGGAACGATTTTCTCGCGCGCCTGGGCGGGGATGAATTTACCATCGTCTGTCAGCGTCCGGACGCAGCGGCGCTCGAGATCACGGTCGGAGAAATCAATAAGACCGTCGCGGCATTCAACGAGAGCGGCGCCATGCCGTACAGGCTCTCTTTGAGCATCGGCTTCGCCGCCTTCGACCCGGAGAAGGACGCCTCGATCGACGACTTCCTCTCCTGTGCGGACCGTGAGATGTACTGCGAGAAAGCCGCAAGAAAGCACGGCTGACGGACGCGCGGCTTTCGCCGCGCCCCCTCATTCCGGCGCGGGCACCCGGCGCAGACGTTTCCCCCTCCCCTCCATTTGTCCGCGCCGGGCGGTCTCTTCTTTCCCCAGACGGCGCCGCGCCGTGCTTTTTTGCGCATTTTTTCTGAACTTTTTATTGTAATCGCAGGCGCTTTGCTGTATAATGACCAAGTCTGATTGATTGAATCATCTTGCTGTCTTTTTGGAATTCACCCAACGAAGGAGAGGAAACGTCTTATGAGCAACGACATCCGCAACGTCTGTCTGCTGGGCCACGGCGGCAGCGGCAAGACCTCCCTGGCGGAGAGCATGCTGTATCTGACCGGCGGTACGGACCGTCTGGGCAGAGTGCCCGACGGCAATACCGTCTGCGACAGCGATCCCGAGGAGGTAAAGCGCCAGATTACGATCGCGCTTTCCGTCGCGCCCGTGACCTACAACAAGACCAAGATCAACGTCATCAACACGCCCGGCTATTTCGATTTCGCCGGCGAGGTCGTCCAGGCGCTTGCCGCCGCGGACGCGGGCGTGATTCTCTGCGCGGCGAAGGGCGGACTTTCCGTCGGCGCGGAGCGCGCCTGGAAGCTCCTGGCGGGACGCAGGATGCCGCGGCTCTTTTACATCTCCAAGACCGACGAGGAAAACGGCGACTTTGAAGCCCTCCTCGACGAACTCAAGGCCAAATACGGAACCTGCATCTGCCCGCTCTATGCGCCCATCTTCGGCGACCACAAGCGCGTTTTGGGCATTGTGGACGTTATAACCGGCAAGGCTTACGAGGCCAAGGGCGGAAAGGCCGCCGAGATCCAGGCGCCTCCCGAGGCGAAGGCCCTCGCCGAGACGTACCGGGAGGCCCTTATGGAGAAGGTCGCGGAGTCCGATGAGGAACTTATGGAGAAGTTCTTCGACGGAGCGCCCTTCACCGAGGCCGAAATTCTAAAGGGCATCCGCGCGGGCGTCAGCGACTG
>DAOPLW010000028.1:0-8423 GCA_035391945.1 Oscillospiraceae bacterium
CTGGAGATGGTGGCGGCCTTCGAGAAGGCCAGCGGCCGGAAGGTGCCCTACCTCATCGCACCCCGCCGCGCAGGGGACATTGCCGCCTGCTATGCCGACTGCAGCCGCGCGGAGAGCGAGCTGGGCTGGAAGGCGAGGCGCTCGCTCGACGAGATGTGCCGGGACGCCTGGAACTGGCAGTCCCAAAACCCCAACGGCTACGAGGGGGATGACGGCATTTGAAGGATCCGATCCTGGTCGTAATGGCCGCCGGCATGGGCAGCCGCTACGGCGGTCTCAAGCAGATCGACCCCGTGGGGGAGCACGGGGAACTCATCATCGATTATTCCCTTTACGACGCCATGCGCGCGGGCTTCCGCCGCGCGGTGTTCGTGGTGGGGCCCGAAAACGAGGCCGCCTTCCGGGAACGCATCGGCGCGCGCATGGAAAAGCGCCTGGAGGTGCGCTACGCCCGCCAGAGCCTCGGCGCCCTGCCGGAGGGCTTCTCCGTTCCCTCAGGGCGCGTGAAGCCCTGGGGCACAGGGCACGCCGTCCTCTGCTGCGGCGGTCTTATCGATGCGCCCTTCGCCGTCATCAATGCCGACGACTATTACGGTCGCAGCGCCTTTCAGCGCCTCTTCGATTTTCTCCGGACGCACGAACAGGAAAGCGCTCCCCTGCGCTGCGCGCTGGTGGGCTACGTCCTGGAAAACACCCTTACCGACCACGGCTTCGTGGCCCGCGGCGTCTGCGCGCGGGACGCGGAGGGGCATCTGGCCGGTATCACCGAGCGCACGCGGATCGAGCGGCGAAACGGCGGCGTCGCCTACAGCGAGGACGGCGGGAACGCCTGGTCGCCCCTCGCGCCGGACGCGATGGTGTCCATGAACTGCTGGGCCTTCCCGGAGGCGGTCATGGCCGAGCTTCGGGCGCTCTTTCCGCATTTTCTGGAAACGAAGGCGCGGGAGAACCCCCTCGGCGCGGAGTTCTATCTCCCCTCCGCCGTGGATTCCATGATGCGAAACGGCGCACAGGTGGAGATCCTGCCTTCCTACGACAAGTGGTACGGGGTCACCTACCGCGAGGACAAACCCGTGGTGGAGGCGGCCGTGCGCCGCATGCACGAAACCGGCCTTTACCCAGCGCCGCTCTGGACGTGACGGAGCGGCCGGCGGAGATTTTACAGCGGGAGGTGCGGATATGGCTCTCTCCAGGGCGTGGGACTGGGAAAAGGAAACGAGCGGCCTCTGGCTCGAGGCGAGCGAGGAGAGTTATTATCTCGCCGGCCGGTGGAAAAAACAGGGGTACGCCGACGTTCTGGACTTCGGCTGCGGCCTGGGGCGGCACGCCGTTTTCTTCGCGAGAGCCGGCTTTCGCGTCTCCGCTTTCGACCTCTCCCCGGCGGCCGCGGCACATCTGACGGCCTGGGCGGCGCGTGAGGAGCTTCCCGTCCGCGTCGAAACCGCCGATATGCTTTCCCTGCCGTTTGCCGACGACTCCTTCGACGCAATCTTCGCCTACCACGTCGTCTCCCACACCGACACGGCCGGAATCCGGACGATTCTCGGAGAAATCCGCCGGGTGCTGCGGCCGGGCGGCGAAGTCTACCTCACCCTCTGCTCCAAGGAGACCTGGTCCTTCCGGGACTCCGGTTATCCCCGGCTCGACGAGAACACGCTTGTCAAAATCGGCGGTCCGGAGGACGGCATCCCGCATTTCTATGTAACGCTGGATGACGTCTTTCCGCTCTTTTCCGATTTCCAAATCAAGCGTATCCGGCACATAGACGAATGCTATACCGAGGGAGACCTCCAGAACAGCAAGCATTACTTCATCCTTGCCGGCCGCCCAAAAGAATAAAAAAGCAAAGGCGGGGCGCCGCTTGCCGGCGCCCCGCCTTTTTGCCGCGCGGATCTGTTCTCCGCGCGGCTTTTTTATCGTTCCAGCACGTCTGCGTATTCCGGGTGCTCCCGGAACCAGGCGCGCGCATAGGAGCAGGTGACCCGCGCGCGGCGGCCCGTGCGCCGCAGCTCGTCCGCGGCGCGCCGCACCAGCTCGTCGGCCAGACCGTTCCCACGCAGAGGACGGTTCACATAGGTGTGGTCGATAACCACGGTCTCCTCCCCGCACGCCGGAAAGGTGACCTCCCCGACTTCTTCTCCGTCCTTCAGACAGGTGATGCAATTTTCGTTCGTGACGTAATCCACGCAAAATTCTCCTTTTTCTTTATCGGATCGCTTCCCGCAGCGGCACCGGCGCGAAGCGCTCGCCCGTGAACCGGACGGCCGCGCGCCCGGCGCTCAGTTCCGTGACGCGCCGCGCGAACGCATCCGCGCTCTCGTCCGGGATCAGGAACGAAAGGCATACGTCCGCGCCGTACTGCGCATTCTCCTCCGTTCCGCCGCAGAGGCCGAGCTCCCGCCGCACCTCGCCGAGGAGCGGATACGGGCACGCGAGCGAGGCCTCGAGCCGTCTCTCAAGCGCGGAGACGCCGGAGGCATCGAGCGCCCCCTTCGCCGCTCTGGAGTATGCGCGCACGAGCCCGCCCGCCCCGAGGAGGACCCCGCCGAAATAGCGCGTGACCACACAGCAGAAGTCGGAAATCTCTTCCCTGCGGAAGACCTCCAGCATCGGAAGGCCGGCCGTGCCCTGCGGCTCGCCGTCGTCCCCGTAACGCATGGCGCCGGGATCGGAAATACGGTAGCACCAGCAGTTATGCGTGGCGTCGTAATGCTTCGCGCGCATGGCGCGCAGGTATTCCTGCGCCTCCTTTTCGCTCCCGGCGGGCCAGAGGCGCCCGATGAAGCGGGAGCGCTTCTCGGTGAAGAAATATTCGCCGGGCATCGCGGGCACGAGTCTCCGCGTCAGCACGGCGGAGCCTCCGCTTTGTCCTCCGCCGCATTCTTCCGCTCCAGATACCTCTCCCGCGTGAGAAAAAACACATGCTCGATCGTCTCTTTGCCGTCCAGCAACTCCCGCACGACGATCTTCGGGAACGCGTACTGAAAACCGCATTTTTCGATCACCCGGCGGGAACGGAAATTGCCCTCGTAATGTCCGCAGGCGATAAGCACGAGGCCCATCTCCTCAAAACCCTGCCGGATAACGGCGCGCGCGGCCTCCGGCATATAACCCAGACCCCAGCAGCCGCGGCTCAAGACAAAGCCCAGCTCCCGCTGCGGCCTGCCGGCGAGCCGCGCGTCGAGCACCCTGGCGTGCAGCCCGATGCTGCCGACGACGCGGCCGCTCTCCCGGAGCGCTACGGCCAGCACCTCCCGGGAGGCGATAAAGCGCGCGATGACCTGCCGGCTCTCCTCTATGCTCTCGTGACAGGCCCAGCCGGCGGCGGGCCCTACGAGCGGGTCCGCCGAATACGCGAACATGTCCTCCACATCCGAGGACCGCCACGGCCGCAGACACAAGCGGGGCGTCTCAATCGGGCGCATGCGCGCCTCCTTCCTCCCGGATATACGCCTGCACCTGTCCGAGCGTCTTCGGCGTGCAGACGGCCTTTACCTCCACCTTATCCCCATATTCCACCGAGATCACCTTCGCGTCCCGGTAGAGCAGGTCCAGAAGTCCCGTTTTCTCATAGGGCAGCGCGAGCGTGACGCGCCTGGCGCCGCGGTCGAGCCGCGCGGCGATGGCCGCGCGCAGGTCGGCGAGCCCCGCGCCCGTTTGGGCCGAGACGGAAACGATGTCCCTCCCGTGCGGCCGGATGTCCCCGGTATACAGGTCCGCTTTATTGAACACATCCAGCCGCGGCGTCCTCTCCGCGCCCAGCTCCCGGATAAGGGACTCCACCACGTTCACCTGCCCGCGCCATTCCGGGTTGGAGGCGTCGATGACGTGGAGCAGTAAATCCGCGTAGGAGAGCTCCTCCAGCGTGGCCTTGAAGGCGTCCACGAGCTGGTGCGGCAGCTTCCGGATGAAGCCGACCGTGTCCGAGAGAAGCACCGTGCAGGTGTCGGAAATCTCAAGCGTGCGCGTCGTGGTGTCGAGCGTGTCGAACAGGCGGTCGTTCGCTGGAATGCCCGCGCCGGTCAGCGCGTTTAAGAGCGTGGACTTCCCCGCGTTGGTATAACCCACGATGGCGACCACGGGCACCTCGTTCTTGACGCGCCTGCCGCGCGCCGTAGCGCGTATGCGGCGGACGTCCTCCAGTTCCTCCCGGAGCTTTTCGATCTTGCGGCGGATGTGCCGCCGGTCGGTCTCCAGCTGGGTCTCGCCGGGGCCGCGGGTGCCGATGGGGCTCCTGCCGCCGGAAGCCGTCTGGCGCACCAGATGGCCCCACATGCCCGTGAGCCGCGGCAGCAGGTACTGGTACTGCGCAAGCTCCACCTGGAGCCTGCCTTCGCGCGTTTTGGCCCGCCCGGCGAAAATATCCAAAATAAGCCCGCTCCGGTCGAGCACCTGCACGCCCAGCGTCTCGGTGAGCACGCGCATCTGAGAGGGCGAGAGCTCGTTGTCGCAGATGACGAGGGTTGCTTCGGCCGTTTCCACGAGCGTCTTGATCTCCGCCACTTTCCCCTCGCCGAAGAAGGTGCGCGCCTCCGGCGTATCCCGGTTCTGGAGCACGAGGCCGACGGCCTCGCCCCCCGCCGTCTCCACGAGCGCAGCGAGCTCCTCCATACTGCCTTCGTCCGACCGCTCCGCCGCTTCCAAGCGCGGCGAGGAGAGCCCCACGAGGACAGCGCGGTCCCGTTTTGTTTCAAAAGTACTTTTTTCCAGCATGTTTTCCTCACGGCCCGGGCGGCTCCGGAGAGCCCCAGGTTTTCCTTGTTTCAGGCGGCGCTCCCTGCCGGGCATCCCACCCTCCCGCCGAAGCGCCCGGCGGGAAAAATCAAAATCTCCCCGCGCCGAAACCGACGCGGGGAGAGATGAAGCAATTTACTTGCTTTCCAGACCAAATTTCTTGTTGAAGCGACTGACGCGTCCGCCAGTGTCCACCATCTTCTGCTTGCCGGTAAAGAAGGGATGACACTTGGAGCAAACCTCAACATGGATGTCCTTCTTGGTGGAGCCGGTTTCGATCACCTCACCGCAGGCGCATCGGATGGTGGTCTGTTCGTACTTGGGATGGATTCCTGCCTTCATGCTATGTTCACCTCTTTCACCGGGAGTATTCAAATGCATTAGGTATATTACCACGCCGTTATGCAAAATGCAAGCCCTTTTTTTGTCTTTCAGTCCATCGAACGGATCTGATTTCATTATAAAGCCGCCCGTTTCCCGTTCCCGCTCCGGTACGCCGCGTTCCGGGCGGGCGTTTTGCGCGGCCGCTTGCGCTTTGCGCGCTTTCGTGCTAAACTGACAAAAAGCAAACGATATGCGCGGGTGCGCAGCGATGCGCCGGCGGCCATGCCGCCGAGGGAACCGGGTGCGAGTCCCGGACTATCCCAGTAACCGTGAAGCCGACGAACGGACCAAGGGCCACTGCCGAAAGGCGGGAAGGCGTCTGCGAGGATGAGGCCAAGCCGGGAGACCGGCCCGTGCAGAGCGTACCTCTGGGGTTGGGGCCGAACACGCAAACACAGCTTTGCTGTGTCTTTTTTGGGCTGCTCCCCAGAGCCGGGGGAGCGGTTTTTTTGTTGCCGCCCGGGCATCCGAACGCAAAAAGGAGCTGTTTTCATGAAACGGATTTTCTGCGCGGCGCTGGCGCTTCTTCTCCTCGCCGGCTGCGCCGGCGAGGAGAGCCCGTCTTCCTCCACGCCCGACACCGCCGTCACGGTCACCGACATGACGGGCCGCGCCGTTACGCTCGACGCACCCGCCACGCGCGTGGTGGCCCTTACGGCCGCCGACTGCGAGATCCTCTTCGCCGTCGGGGCGGGCGACACGCTCGTCGGCCGCGGAACCTACTGCAACTGGCCGGAGGAGGCGCAGGACGCGCCCGCTGTGGAATCCGGCGCGGGGACGAATCTGGAGGAGATTATCGCCCTTAAGCCCCAGGTGGTGCTCATGAACACGATGGCCCAGACCGTCGATCAGGTGGAGGCGCTGGAAAAGGCCGGCATCCGGGTCGTCACGAGCGCAGCGGAGGACATAGACGGCGTCTACACCTCCATCGCTCTCATCGGCGCCGTGACCGGGCACGACACGGAGGCGGCCGATCTCGTCGCCGACATGAAGGCCTCCTTCTCGGACGTCGCGGCCCGCGCCGTCGGCGACGGGGAGAAGACCATTTACTTCGAGGTGTCCCCATTGGAATACGGCCTCTGGACCGCCGGAAGCGGCACCTTCATGGACGAACTGGCGACCATGCTGGGTCTCAAAAACGTCTTTGCCGACGTGGACGGCTGGGCGGAAATCTCCCAGGAGCAGGTCATCGCGCGCGATCCGGATTATATCGTGACCCTCGCCATGTCCTACGGCGACGGTCCGACGCCCGTGGAGGAGATCCTCGGCCGCGCCGGGTGGGAGGACATCGCCGCCGTTCAAAGCGGCGCGGTCTTTAACGCCGACAGCGACCAGATCTCCCGGCCCGGCCCGCGCCTCGTCGAAGCCGCCGAGGCTCTCTGCGACTTTGTGTACGGACCGGACACGTCCGCGGAAGCGGCATGACGACACACGCCACCCGCAACGGTGGCCTTTCCCCGGCCGCCTACCTTCTCTTTGCCGCGGCTCTCGCCGCGGCGCTGCTCCTGGGCATCTGCCTGGGGAGCGTCCCCGTCGCGCCCGGCGAGACCTTCCGCGCTCTCGCCGCGGCGCTGCGGGGGACCGGCGGCGACGGGGCGGGCGCCTACTCCATCGTCGTGACGCTCCGCCTGCCGCGGGTGCTCTGCGTAGCGCTCATGGGCGCTTCCCTCTCCCTCTGCGGCGGCGCGATGCAGGGACTGCTGCGAAATCCCCTGGCGGACGGCTCCACGCTGGGCGTCTCCTCCGGCGCCGCGCTCGGTGCGGCGGTCGCCATCGCCTTCGGCGTGTCGATCCCGGGCCTTCCGGGTGCCGGCGCGGCGGGCACGGCCATGCTTTCGGCGTTTCTCTCGCTTGTCTTCATCCTCACGCTCGCCTATCGCCTGGACGCCTCGCTTTCGACAAACACCATTCTTCTCCTCGGCGTGGTCTTCTCCCTCTTTACGGGGAGCCTTCTCAGCCTCGTCATCACCTTCGCGGGAAGCCGCCTGCGGCCTCTCCTCTTCTGGACCATGGGCTCGCTTTCGGGCAGCGGCTACGGCGACGCGCTCGCGCTCGCCCTGGCGCTCCTTCTTTGCGGCGGGACCATCCTGTTCTTCAGCCGGGAGCTGGACGCCTTCTCGCTCGGGGAGCCCTCCGCGCGGCACGTGGGCGTGGACGTGCGGCGCACCAAGCTCATCGTCCTCGTCGCGGTAAGCGCGCTCATCGGCATATGCGTCTCCATCGGCGGCTCCATCGGCTTCGTGGGGCTCGTCGTGCCGCACATGGCGCGCATGCTCTTCGGGCCTTCGCACCGGCGTCTCCTGCCCGCGTCGCTCTTTGGCGGCGCGACGTTCCTGCTCCTCGCCGATCTCGCCTCCCGCGTGGTCCTGGCCCCTCTGGAACTTCCCATCGGCGTTGTGACCTCGCTCATCGGCTCGGTCGTTTTCGTCCGGATCTTTTATCTCACCAGAAAGGCGGAATAGGCATGCTGCGCGTGGAAAATCTATCGGTCCGGCGCGACGCGCACGCGCTCTTGGACGGCGTGAGCTTTACGGTCGAGGCGGGCGAGTGGCTCATGCTCTCCGGCCCAAACGGCGCGGGAAAGACCACGCTGATCCGGGCGCTCTCCCGAACAATTCCATACGAAGGCAGCGTCTCCCTCGGGGGCGAGGACACCGCGGACATGCGCCCGGCGGCGCTCGCCCGCCGCGTGGCCGTGCTCGATCAGAACCACGCCGCCGGCTATGCTTTCACGGTGGAGGAAATCATCCGTCTCGGACGCTACGCCTACGGCGGCGCGTTCGGCCGCGGGGACGCGGACGGCGATGAAAAGATCGAAGCGGCGCTTCGGCACACCGGACTTGCGTCCCTGCGGCACCGGAGCGTGACGACGCTCTCCGGCGGCGAGCTCCAGCGGGTCTTCCTCGCCCAGTGCCTGGCGCAGGACCCGCGGCTTCTGCTCCTGGACGAGCCAACGAGCCACCTTGACCTGCAGCACCAGAAGGAGCTCTTCACCCTGCTGGAGGACTGGCTCAAGACGTCCGGACGCGCGGTTATTTCGGTCGTGCACGACCTGAGTCTCGCGCGCGCTTTCGGCACCAGGGCGGCGCTTCTCGGCGGCGGGAAGCTCATCGCCTGCGGCGCCGCGCAGGACGTACTCTCCGATGAAAATCTCCGTACCGTGTACGGGATGGATGTCCGCGGCTGGATGCGCGGCCTTCTGGAACGCTGGTAAGGGCGCCCCCGCTTCTCTTTCATAAGGAAAGCGGCGCCCGTCTGTGGCGGGCGCCGCTTTCCTCCACAGAGACGCCCCGCCCTCAGGCCCC
>DAOPLW010000029.1:0-8258 GCA_035391945.1 Oscillospiraceae bacterium
ATGGCGATTTTCTCCTTGGTTTTGGGGTTTCTGCCGGTGCGGGCCGCGCGGTTCTTCACCTCAAAAGCGCCGAAGCCGACGAGCTGGACCTTGTCGTCGGTCGCAAGAGCGCCGACGATTGCGTCAATGGCCGCGCTGATGACTGCTTCCGTGTCCTTCTTGGAGAGACCGGCCTTTTCAGCCGCCGCGTTGATCAGTTCTGCCTTATTCATGCATATTTCCTCCCATACTTTTTGTGTCGTGCCGTCATGTGGCAACTCCCTATACTAGTCCCTTAAAGAGGCGCGTGCCTCTGTTAGGCGTGTTTGGCATCTTCCCAGAGTTTGTCCAGTTCGTCCGGAGATATGTCGCACATGGCGCGGCCGGAGGCCGCCGCCGCGCGTTCCACCCTGCGGAAGCGGTCGATGAATTTGTCGCTCGCGGCGCCCAGCGCCGCCTCGGGGTCGAGGGACAGGAACCGCGAGACGTTGACGGCGGAAAAGAGCACGTCGCCCAGTTCCTCCGCGGCGTCGCCGTCGCCGTTCACGGCGCGGCGCAGTTCCGCGACCTCCTCCTCAAGCTTGGAAAGCGCGCCGGAGATATCCGGCCAGTCGAAGCCGGCCTTGCGGGCCTTGCTCTGGAGCTTGTCCGCACGCCAGAGAGCCGGAAGGCTCTTTGCGACGGTGTCCATCGCGGAACTGGCGGTCTTCTGCCCGCGTTCGGCGCGCTTGATTTCGTCCCACTTTACGAGGACCTCGGCCGCGCTCCCTGCCGTCTCCTCCCCGAAGACGTGAGGATGGCGGTGGAGGAGCTTCCGGCAGGTCATGTCCGCCACGTCGTCGAGGGCAAAGCCGCCGGCGTCCTCCTCGATGCCCGCGTGGAAGATCACCTGCATAAGCACGTCGCCCAGCTCCTCGCACAGGTGCGTGCGGTCCTTTTCGTCGATGGCCTCGACGACCTCATAGGCCTCTTCCAGAAAATTCCGGCGGATGCTCTCGTGGGTCTGCTCGCGGTCCCAGGGACAGCCTCCGGGCCCGCGCAGCAGGCGAAGGAGGCGGACGAGGTCGTCTACGGTGTATTGCTCTTTGCTTTCAAAATTTAACATATTTTATGCCTCTCTGCAAGCCTTTTATTTGCTAATATGCAAAAACTTCGCGATCTTCTCGCCCTTCGGCACGAAATCGAGATCCTCGCGCGAGATTGCCTTGAGGAGCAGCACCAGCGCGAAGTAAACGATCATGCCCGCGCCGATGGCGAGAAATGTGCCCAGCGCGTTTCCGATGCGCGAGAGGGCGCCCGCGTCGGTCGCAAAGCCGACGGCGAGAAGCAGTCTGGAAAGCAGGCTGTAGAACACGCGCACGGCTGCGCCCATGATGAGCGCGGCGGCGGCCGGTTTGACGAACACGCGGCCGTAACGCGGCGCGTAGGGGATGACCCGCTTGATGATGACGAGCTCCAGAAGCGCGATGAGGGAAAAGCACAGAAGGGTCCCGACCGGCGCGCCCTTGATGCCGATTTCCGGCTGCCCGACCAGATAGTAGTTGACGGAGAGCTTGACGATGCTGCCGAGGAACATGACGATGATCGGCAGGTTCACAAAGCCGTTGGCCTGCAGGATGGAGTTGCCCAGGAGCATGATGCATACGAAGATGGAGGCGATCCCCAAAATCGCCAGCGCGGGACCCGCCACCTCAAGGTTGGTGGAGGGGTAGAGCAGCTTCATGATGGGGGAGGCGAGAACGGCCAGGCCGATGCCGGCGGGGAAAGCCACGAGCGCCGCCATGCGCAGCGCGGACTCCGAGAGCACGCCGCCGCTCTTCCGGTCTCGGCGGGCGCACGCCGCGGAGACCGCGGGGATGACGCTCGCGGCGAGCGCGACCATGAAGGACGGGGGCAGGTTATAGATTGTGATCGCTTTCTGGTAGGCGCCGTAGAGCGAGACGGCGGCCGTCTCGGTCATGCCAAGCGCGCTCTGCAGGCGCGTCTGCACCTGCACGGTGTCCAGATAGGACGTGATCGGCTGGATGGAGGAGGAGAGCGTAATGGGGATGGCGATGCGGGCGAGATTGGCGAGGATCGCGCCGGAACCGTCCGGCTCGTCGCGCCCGCGCAGGGCATTCTGCCGGCGCAGATGCGAGAAAACGAGGTAGAGGAGCGCGAAGAGCCCGCTGACCGTGACGCCGAAGATGGCGCCGGCGGCGGAGATCTCGCTGCCCTTTCCGATTTTGACGAGGTACCACGCCAAAGCGAGGCCGACCACGAGCTTGAAGAGCGCCTCGATAATCTGGGAGACGGCGGTGGGCACCATGTTGGAGTGGCCCTGCGCGTAACCCCGGAAGGCGCTCATGGCGCACACGAAGAGACAGGAGAAGGCGAGCGCCTTCACCGCGTAGACGGCCAGCGAATCGCCCTGCCAGGCGGCCAGGGGGCCCGCGAAGCGGAACATGACGACGGAACTGACCGTGCCGAGGATGAGAAAGGCGATAAGCGCGACGGAAAAGACGCGCCGTACCTGGTTGTGCCGACCGAGGGCGTTGGCCTCCGAAATGGTTTTGGAGAGCGCCACGGGCAAACCCGCGGTGGAGATCATCAAGAGGAGGTTGTAGATGACGTAGGCGTTGTTGAAGTGCCCGAAGCCCTCGTCGCCCAGGATGTTCCCGAGCGGGATCTTGTAGAGCGCGCCGATGAGCTTGACGATGGCGATGCCGGCCGCGAGGGTGGCGGCGCCGCCGAAGAAGCTCTGTTTCTTTTCTGCGGACAGAGGAATCTCCCCCTTGCGGGTTATTGGCCCAGGATTTTCGGGACGGCGTAGTGCGAGAGCTCCCAGTTGACCTTTTCCATGTCGATCGTAAGCCAGGCGCCGTTCTCATAGAGAACGTTTCCGCGCACCATGGTCAGGCACACGTCGCTGCCGCGCGCGGCGTAGACAAGATTGGAAACGACGCTGTGGCAGGGGGTGAGGTGCGGCTTGTCGAAATCCACGAGGATGAGATTGGCCTCCATGCCCGCGCGGACGACGCCGGAATTGCGCCGCTGCGCCTTCGCGCCGTTCACGGTGGCCATTTTAAGGACGTCCCGGGCGGAAAGTGCGGTAGGGTCGAGATTCACGCCGTTGTGGATCAGGGCCGCCGCGCGGATCTCGCCGAACATATCCTCGGCGTTGTTGGAAGAGGCTCCGTCCGTACCGAGAGCCACGTTCACGCCGGCGCGGAGGAGCTTCGGGACGGGCGCGACGCCGCTGCCCAGCTTGAGGTTGCTGATGGGGTTGTGCACCGCCGTGACGCCGCGCGCGCAGAGCAGCGCAATGTCCTCGTCCGAGACCCAGACGCAGTGGGCCGCGATGCTCCCGGGAAGCCAGACGCCCGCGTCCTCGAAGACCGCCGCGGGCGTTTTGCCGTGGCGCGCGAGGCAGGCCTCGTGTTCGGCCCTCGTCTCCGAGAGGTGAACGTGCATCCCCAGACCGTGCTCCCGGCCGAAACCGGCTATGTAGCGCCAGAGCCGGTCGTCGGAGGTGTACTCCCCGTGGATGCAGGCGTCGATTTTGATCTGTCCGTCATTGCGGTTGTGCCAGCGGTCGTAGAGTTCGCGCAGCTCGATGCAGGCCGGGTGGGTTTCCGGGTCGAAGTCGCCCCCGAAATGCGTCGCGCCGCGCGCGATGTTGGCGCAGAGCCCGGCCGAAACAAGCGTGGTGACGATATCGTCGCAGAAATAGTACATGTCGGAGACGCTGCCCGTGCCGCCCGCGAGGAGCTCCGCCGCCGCGAGGGCCGCGCCCGCGCGCACGGCGCGGCCGTCCAGCCGCGCCTCGGCGGGGAAGATGTAATCATTCAGCCAGGTCTGGAGATCGTAGCCGTCCGCGTAGCCGCGCAGGAGTGTCATGGGGACATGCGTGTGGGCGTTCGTGAGCGCGGGGAGGAGGACCTTGTGCGTCCCGTCGATCTCGCGGCCGGAGAAGGCCGCGGGGCGCGCGGGGGAGACGGAGACGATTTTACCGCCCGAGACGAGGACGCAGGCGTTTTCCAATATGCCGCAGTCCTCGTCCGTCATGACCGCGGTGACGCCGGAGAAGAGAGTGTCCATCGCTGTGCCTCCTACAGACGTTCCAGGCAAGAAGTGACAAGCTTGGAGAATTTTTCGCTGGAGGACGCGGCGGCGTCGAGCACCTCCTGCTCGGAGAGGGGGCGGTCGAGGATGCCGGACGCCATGTTGCTAACGAGCGTGAAGCCCAGGACCTCCATGCCCGCGTGGCCGGCGGCGATGACTTCCGGCACCGTGGACATGCCGACCGTATCCGCGCCGAGCGAGCGCGCCGCGCGGATCTCGGCGGGGGTCTCGTACTGCGGGCCGGGGAAATACATATAGATGCCCTCGCGCAGCGGCACGCCCAGCTCCGCCGCCGTCCGGCGCGCGAGGAGTCGCAGCCGCGGCGTGTACAGGTGCGAGGCGTCCGGGAAGCGCGTGCCGAACTCCGGCAGGTTCTCCCCGCGCAGGGGGCCGTCGCCGTAAAGCTTGATGTGGTCGGTGATGAGCATGAGGTCGCCGGGCACGAACGTGAGGTTCACCGCGCCCGCGGCGTTCGTCACAAAAAGCGTCGTGGCGCCCAGAAGGCGAAGCACGCGCACGGGGAAAGCGATTTCCTCGTGGGAGTAGCCCTCGTAGTAGTGCATCCGGCCCTGCATGACCGCCACGCGCCGGCCGCAGAGCGTGCCGAAGACCAGGCGGCCCTTGTGGCCGGGGGCGGTGGAGAGCTTGAAATGCGGGATGTCGTGGTAGTCGACGAAAACGGGGTGCTCCACGACGTCCCCCAGAAAGCCCAGACCGGAACCGAGGACCATCGCGACCTCGGGAACGAAATCCCCGAGGCGGTCCCGCAGAAAATCTGCGCTCTCACGGTAAGATTCGAATTTCATAGCGCGCCTCCACAGCGGCGGCAGTAGGTGTCCTCGCGGCCGCAGTCCGCGCCGCAGTGGGGGCAGGGGCGGCTGCCGCGCAGCGCGCCGATCCGCGCGCGCAGGCTTTCGACTTCGCTTTTCTTTTCGTCGATCATGCGCAGGCGCTCGTCGAGCGCGGCGTCGTCCACCGCGTCGCCCTTGTGCGCGTCGTAGACGGACTGGCCGATCTCCCGGAGAAGCGTGTTGATTTCGCCGCTCAGGTCAAAAATGCGCATGTTGAGTTTGGCCGCGTCCAAGAGGTCGCCGGCGTACTTCCCGGCCGCGCGGGCCGTGACGCCCGCCGCGTCGCCCATGCTTTCCGCCGTCTGGCGGACGCGCTCGAAAAGCGCGCGAACGGTATCATCCATGAAAAAGCTCCTTTCCCGACTGAATGTTACACTCCCATGCTTCGCGCCCGGGCCCCCGGGGGCGGCTCCGACGCGGCCCCCGCGCGTCCTTCCGGCGCGCGGGAAACGTTGTCAGTTACTTATATTCATAGCTGCCGCCGCCGATGAACTCCCGCAGAAGCGAGGCCGCCGGGACGAGCGCCGGGTCGACGGGTTCGAAGGCGTCGAAGGCCTTCACCAGATCCAGAAGCTCCGTGCGCCGCGCATTCTCCTTCGGCACGGCCTCGAGAAGCGGCAGCGCGTAGTTCTTCATGACGGGGACTTCGTAGGGCAGCGACGAATCGAAGATGATATTCGCGCGCTCCTTGTAAGGGGAGATATAGAGCTTCTCGCCGCGGCGGACGGTTGCCCAGAGAGAGAGCGTAAAAGACACGTCCGAGCCGCGGAAATTGTAATCGCGCACGGCCCGGCGCACGAGGCGCATCCAGGTTCCCTTGAAGGCCAGCCGCGGACCGTTATTGATGTTGGAGCGGGCGCTGATATAGAGCTTCTGCGCGGCCGGATGGCGGCCGGAGATCTGGTCGTTGAGCGCGTGGATGCCTTCGAAGATGGCGATCTCGTTTTTCCCCAGGCACATGGGCATGGCCAGAGAGTCGTTGCGCATCTGCCGCGCAAATTCGAATTTCGGCACGCGGATCGTCTTTCCGGCCTCGAGCATTTCAAAGTGCGTGTTGAGAAGATCCATGTCGAGGCATAAGGGCGATTCGTAGTCGATCTCCCCGTTCTCGGTGCGCGGTGCGGTGCGCTGGTCGATGGTGCGGAAATAGTTGTCCATGGAGATGCTCCGGCTTTCGATGCCCATGCCGCGCAGGACTTCTTCGATCTTCATGGCCGTGGTGGTCTTGCCGGAGCCGGAGGGGCCGGAGAGAAGGACGATCCGGCTTTTTTGCATGTTTTCCGCGATGGTGTTGGCGGCTGCGGTCACCTTTTGGTTGAAAGCGGCGTCGCACGCGTCGATGAACCCCTTCGCGTCGCCGCGGATGGCCGTATTGATGGTTTCCAGCTGGTACGCCATGGTGCCTCCTTACCGGCGCTCCCGTACGAAAGCGGGGAAAAGCGCCTTGTCACAGATGATTTTTTCAATGCGGTCGAGGTATTCGTAAGGGTATTTGGGATTGCACACGCGGCGGATGAGGCCGCTCTTCGCGTCCACGAGCTTGGTGACGCCGCCGCCGCCGAGACTCAGGATCGTATGGAGCTCTTCCATAATATAGATGTTGTAGAGCCCCGTATGCCCGGGCCGCGTCCAGCCCACGTTTTCAAAGTTGCCGCTCATGAATTTCTGGCGGTAGAGATAATAGGGCGCGTAGGCCTCCGCGCGCAGGCGGCCGTTCGCGTAGTCGAGCATGTCGGAGACGTCCGCGGCGCTCGGGAGCGCGCCGCCCTCCAGCATCAGGCGCGAGCCGCGCTTGAGCGAGAGCGTGTGCACCGTCACGTTTTCCGGGGCGAGAGCGAGAACGGTGTCCAGCGAGTAGCGGAACCCCTCCGGCGTGTCCTTTGGGAGTCCCGCGATGAGGTCCATGTTGACGTCGCCCGGAAAGACGCGCCGGGTGAGTTCCATCGCGCCGAGCACGTCCGCCGCCGTGTGGCGGCGCCCCATGGCGGCGAGGACCTCGTCGCGCATGGTCTGGGGGTTGACGCTGATGCGCGTGACGCCGTGGTCGCGCAGGACCAGCAGCTTCTCCGCCGTGATGGTGTCCGGCCTTCCGGCCTCGACGGTCGTTTCCGCGCAGAAGGAGAGGTCGAAAGCGGCCTCCAGCCGCGTAAGCAGGGCGTCCATCTGGACGGCGGAGAGGGTCGTGGGCGTGCCGCCTCCCATATAGAGGGATTTGACCCGGCCTCCCGCTTCGCCGAGCGCCCGCCCCGCCGCATCGATTTCGCGCATGAGCGCGTCGAGATAGGGCCCGATCAGCTGCAGGGATTTTTCCACGGACTGGCTCACGAACGAGCAGTATGCGCAGCGGGTGGGGCAAAAGGGGATCCCGACGTAGACCGAAACGTCCTCCGGCCGCAGCGCCGCCCGGGCTTCCCGGCCCGCCTGCGCGGCGTCGAGGACGAGTTTTCGCCGCGCCTCCGTGACGAAATAGACGTCCCGCAGGCGGGCGTCCGCCTGCCGGGGGGTCTTCCCCTCGTCGAGCATCCGGGTCACCAGCTTCGCCGGGCGGATGCCCGTGAGCGCGCCCCAGGCGGGCGAGGCGCCGGTGAGGTCGCATGCGGCCTTATAGAAGCTCAGCTTCACGAGGCGCTGAAAGACCCGGTCCGTTTCAAGCTTTCCCCGGAGGGACGAGACCGCCGCGCGCGCCGTCCTGTGGCAGGTTCTCCCGTCCAGACGCAGCGTGGTCACGCACGTGGCCCACGTTGTGCCAACGGACAGGCGGGAGGAGAGAAAATCGTTCGTCCTGTCCGGCGCGCCGTCCGGATATTCCGGCCGCTCGGCGGGGAAGAGCAGCAGGAGCATCTGCTCCACGGCGTACCGGTAAGCGTGCCCCGTCAGATAGAGCTTCATGCCAGATTTTTGGCTTCAAGCATGAAATAGTTGCGCTGCCGTTCGCGCGCGAGGGTCGAAGAGCCCTCGTGGCCGGGGTAGACCTGATAGTCGCCCGGAAGATCGTAGAGCCGGCGCAGGGAGCGCAGGATCGTCTCGTAGCTGCCGCCGAAGAAATCGGTGCGGCCGCAGGAATCGCGGAAGAGCGTGTCGCCGGTGAAGAGCGCGTCTCCCACCTTGAGGGTGACGGAGCCGCGCGAGTGACCGGGCGTAAAGAGCACTTCGATGGTAAGGCCGCCGAGTTTCAGGACGTCGCCCTCGCCGTACGTGCGCGTGACGCTCCCCGCGGGGGGCGCATACATGAAGTATTCCTTCTGCGGCACCTGGAGCGCGGGGTCGAAGATCTCGTCCGGATGGACGTAGACGGGCACGCCGAGCGCCTCCACCAGCGCCGGG
>DAOPLW010000030.1:0-8241 GCA_035391945.1 Oscillospiraceae bacterium
TGGCGAAAAACGGTATGTACTGCTGAAGGAAAGAGCGCGTCCGGCGTGTCCGGACGCGCCTTTTTTCACGTCTGCGCCGGCGCGGCATATTCTGATTCCAGGAGGGATGGAACGTGACAGACCACTATCCGTTTGTAAATACGCCTCTGCCCTACGCCTACGACGCGCTGGAACCCCATATCGACACGAAGACGATGCACCTTCACCACGACAGACACCTGCAGGGCTACATAGATAACCTCAACGCAGCCCTGCAGGACCAGCCCGGGCTCCAGAGCCTGAGCCTGGAAGGGCTTATCTGCAGCGCGGGCAGGCTTCCCGCGGCGGTCGGAACGCCCGTTTCGCGCAACGCCGGGGGGGTCTACAACCACCGGTTCTTTTTCGACGGCATGACCCCGGAGGCGGCGGCGGAGCCCGCCGGCGCGCTCGCGGACGCGATCAACCGGGCGTTCGGCGGCTTCGACGCTTTCGCGGACGCCTTCAAAATCGCGGCGCTGTCGGTTTTCGGGTCGGGGTACGCCTGGCTCGTGGCGGACCGGAGCGGGCGGCTGCGCATCGTCACGAGCGCCAACCAGGAGACGCCGCTCACGATGGGATTCTGCCCGGTCATGAACCTGGACGTTTGGGAGCACGCCTACTACCTCAAGCACTACAACAAGCGCGGCGACTACGTGGGCGACTGGTTCCGGGTCGTCGACTGGAAAAAGGCGGAGGAGCGCTACGTCGAATGCCTGCGCTGCGCGCGGCCGTAACGGCCGGCAGGGACCTGCCCCGCAGATCGCGGCGCGGAGGCGGCCGGCAGCACCCTGCGCCGGCCGACCGGCTCCGACGGACACCTGCGTCCGTTCCGGAGCCGTCCTTTCCGGGAGGGAAAAGCTTTCCCGCCCCGGACGCGGCGGGGGGACAAGCCCGCCTTATTCACGCCGCCGGCCCATCCGCCGGCGGCGCCGTTTCTTTTTGCGGCGGGCAAAAACGCCGCGGCGCGGGCTCCTTCTGTGACTAGATTACTGATTTATGGAAAAATATCGATTAAATTATTGCCAAAGTGATTGATAAAACTTCCGGTTCCAGATATGATAGAGATATCAAAAACAGAAAACAGGAGGTAGAAAAAATGCCGGCATTTGCAAATCCGTTTCAGGGAAACGTGGAAAGAAAAATGACGAAAGAGGAATTGATCCAGGCGGTCCGCCTCGACCTCGCGGGCGAGCTGGAAGCGATTTACCTTTACGACGCACACGTGCAGGCCACGGACGACGAGCGGGCCAAAAAGGTGATTTCCGACATCCGCGACGAGGAAAAGACGCATGTGGGCGAACTCACGACGCTGCTCTATGAGCTTGACCCCGCGGAAGCGGAGCACTTTGCGGCGGGCGCCGCGGAAGTGAAGGAGCTTCTGGAGGAGCTTAAGGCGGAGGAGCCCGCCGCCGGGCCGGCCGCTTCCGGCGGACCTGAGACGGTGGGCAGTCTGCTCGAAAAATAAAAAGGAGGGCATTGCGATGAGTTATTTATCCAGAGAGGCTTCCAGCATCTCCGAGGAGCTGTGGAAGCAGATTGATTCCGAGGTCGTGGGCGCCGCGAAGAGCGTCCTCACAGGCAGAAGGTTTCTAAAGCTCTTCGGGCCGCTGGGCATCGGCGTTACGAACGTCGCCGTGGACGAAGCGGACGCGGTGGACGAGACGGAGCAGAACGGCTTCATTACGACCAAGGGCAGAAAATACGTCGAAATCCCCATGCTCTACCAGGATTTTACGCTCTTGGCAAGGGACCTTGAAAGCAGCGAAAAGACGGGCTATCCCCTCGACCTCTCCCGGGCGGCTTCCGCCGCGGAGGCCCTGGCGATGAAAGAGGACGCGCTCATCTATTTCGGAGACGGAAAATTGGGCTGCAAGGGGCTTTTGACGGCGCCCGGCGCGGGAAAGATCGAAAAGAAGGACTGGGGCGTGGGCGAAAACGCGTTTGCGGACGTCGCCGCCGCGATCGAGCTTCTGACCTCGAAAGGCATCTACGGCAGGCTCGCGCTTTCGGTGAGCCCCGACCTCTATATGAAGATGCAGCGCATCCAGCCGGGAACCGGAAAGCTCGAGATCGAGCGGGTGAGCAAACTCGTGGACGGCCGGCTCTACCGGACGCCCGTTCTGGGTAAGGACAAGGCGGTGCTCGTGTGCGCCGAGCCGCGGAACGTGGATCTGGCCGTCGGCCAGGATATGGCGGCCGCCTACCTCGAGCAGAAGGAGCTCAACCACAGCTTCCGCGTCCTGGAGAGCGTGCTGCTCCGGGTCAAGCGCGCGCAGGCGATCGTCGTGTTCGCGTAAATCCGGAAACGGGCGGACATACGGACCGGGACCGGGTTTTATTCTGATAGAAAAGCGGGCGCTGCCTTTGGCAGCGCCCGCTTTCTGCGTAAAGCAAATTTCCTTTTCGGCTGCAAAACGGGGAAAAGCGCTGATGAAACGCACGCTTCCGGCAAAGAATAGGAGCGAGCGCATATTTTTGCGCCTCAGCACCACAACGGAACGGAAAGGGCGGTGACGGGATGCCCGTACAACGCGCGTCCAATCGTCTCATCGGCGAAAAAAGTCCCTATCTGCTGCAGCACGCGCACCAGCCGGTCGACTGGTACCCATGGGGGGAGGAGGCCTTCTCCCGGGCGCGGCGGGAGGAGAAGCCGGTGTTCCTCAGCATCGGCTACTCCACCTGTCACTGGTGCCACGTGATGGCACGGGAGAGCTTCGGGGACGAAGCCGTGGCGGCGGCGCTCAACCGGGACTTTATCGCCGTCAAGGTGGACCGGGAGGAGCGTCCGGACATCGACGGGGTCTATATGAAGGCCTGCGAGGCCATGACGGGGAGCGGAGGCTGGCCGCTGAGCGTCTTTTTGACGGCGGAGGGGGCGCCCTTCTTCGCCGGCACCTATTTCCCGCAGCCATTCTTTTTGAAGCTGCTCAGCGCCGTCGGCCGGGCGTGGAAGGAGGAGCGGGGGTCCCTGCTCGAAAACAGCGGGCGGGTCTTACTCGCCCTGGAGGCGCTGCCCGGGCAGGCGGACGGACCGGCCGGGGACCTCGCCGCGCGGGGAACGGCACTCTTCCAAAAGACGTTCGACCCGCCGTGGGGCGGCTTCGGGCGCGCGCCGAAATTCCCCGCGCCGCACAATCTCATGTTTCTTCTGACCGCCGCGCCGTCTCTGGCGGAAACGACGCTTTTGGGAATGTACCGCGGCGGGATCTTCGACCACGTCGGCGGCGGATTCTCCCGCTATTCCACCGACCGGTTCTGGCTCGTGCCGCACTTTGAGAAGATGCTCTGCGACAACGCGCTTCTCGCCATGGCGTACCTGCTGGCGTTCGAAAGGACCGGCCGCGCGCTCTACCGGACCGTGGCCGAGCGGATCTTCTCTTACCTCGAGCGGGAACTCGCCGCGCCCGGCGGGGGTTTTTACGCGGCGCAGGACGCGGACGCGGAAGGCGAAGAGGGCAAGTATTACCTCTTTACACCGGGCGAGCTGGAGAAACGCCTGGGAAAAGAGGACGGCGCGCGTTTCTGCCGGCACTACGGCATCACGCGCGAGGGAAATTTCGAGGGGAAGAGCGTTCCGAACTTCCTGCATACGCCGGAGGCGGACGCGCGCGCCGAGGCGCTCTTGCCGAAAGTATATGCATACCGAAAGGCGCGCACGGCGCTCCACACGGACACGAAGGTCCTCACCGGCTGGAACGCGCTCGCCGCGGCGGCATACGCCGCGGCCGGCCGCATTCTGAAGGAAGAGAGATATCTCGTCTCCGCGCGGAAGACGCTCTCTTTCCTGGAACGGGAGCTCACGGACGGCGAAATGGTCTTTTCCGGCGTCACGGACGGCAGGCGCGCCGGGCCGGGATTTCTCGGCGACTATGCGGATTACGTCTTCGCGCTTCTCCAGATGCACCAGGCGACGGGCGAGGACGCATTTCTCGACCGCGCTGCGGCGGTTGCGCGCGGAACGGCGGATTCCTTTCGGGACGAGGCGCGCGGCGGCTTTTTCTTCACCGGGCCGGCGCATGAAACCCTTCTCATACGCCCGAAGGAGACCTGGGACGGCGCGCTTCCCTCCGGCAACTCCGTTATGGCCTACAGTCTTTCGCGGCTCGCGCTGCTGACGGAGGACGAGCGGTTCATCCGCTGGGCGGGGGAGCAGCGCCGCTTCATGGAGGGCGAAGCGGCCGGCTATCCCGCGGGCTACGGATTTTATCTCTATTCGCTCCTGCCGGTCAAATCCGTCGTCTGCGTCCCGAAGGACGAGGCGGCGTTCCGGGCGCTGCGCATCCGGTCCGACTGGGCGTTCCGGCGGGGGGAAGGCCCCGCCTATCCCCCCGTAAACGGGGAAACGACCTTCTATGTCTGCGAAAACGGCGCGTGCCTGCCGCCCTCCAACGCGGCGCCGCAGTGATTTCCCACGCAACGGCCGCGGACAGCGAAGCGCCGGGGCGGGGGAGTCCGCCGCCGGGCTACTCCACGCGGGCGTCGCGCATGGCGGGGTTATCAATGAGGCGGCCGTGCCGGTCGAAGCGTGAGCCGTGGCAGGGGCAGTCCCAGGTGTGCTCGGCCGCGTTCCAGCGCAGCGCGCAGCCCATGTGCGGGCAGCGCTTCGCCGTGGGAAGGACGAAGTCGCCCAGGGTCGTGCCGAAGTTCACGAAGAGCTGTTTTTTCAGCATGCCGCGGTCCGGATCGAAAACCGCGGCAAACTCGTTTTTACGGCCGGTGAGCCGGTCGGCGAGAACGGAAGCGGCGACCATGGACGAAGTCATGCCCCACTCGTTAAAGCCCGTGGCGACGAAAACGTCCGGCAGGGCGGGGCTGTAGCGCCCGATATAGGGCACTCCGTCCAGGCTCATGCAGTCCTGCGTCGCCCAGGCATACTTCTCAACGGCGTCCGGGAAGCAGCGGCGCACGAAGTCCCGCACCGCCGGAAAACCGCCGCCCTTCGCGCCTGTCCGCCGGTCGCCGCCGCCCACGAGGAGAAGATTTTTGTAGTTCCGGAAATACATGTCACCCTCGGCTGTGCCGACGTACGTGCCGCCGAGATCCGGCGCGTGTTCCAGAGCGACCACGAAGGATCGCATCTGGTAGAGCTTCATGAAGTAGAGCCCGCGGCTATTGAGAAACGGGTAATGCGTGGCGATTACGACGCGTTTGGCCCGGACCGTGCCGCCGTCGGTCCGGGCGGCGGTCCCCTTGAGCTTCCGCACGAAAGTGTTTTCAAAGACGGTCAGACCCTCCGCCGCGCCGCAGAGAAATTTCAGCGGGTGAAACTGCGCCATGCCCGGATACCGCACGGCCCCGGCGACGCCGAACGGGAGCGGCGTTTCCGTCACGAAGGCGGCGGGAAAGCCGAGGCGCCGGACCGTCTCCGCCTCCCGCTCCAGCGTCCGGCCGCCGGCGCGCGCGTACATGAGCGAGGGGCGCTCCTCAAAGTCGCAGGGGATGCTTCCGGAGAGTCTGCGGAACTCCTCCACGGCCCGGAGGTTGGCGTCCAGATACTGTTTCGCCTTCGCCTGCCCGTACTGCGCGACAAGGTCCGTATAGAGCGTGTCGTGCTGCGCGGAGAGGACCGCCGTGGTGCCTTTGGTGACGCCGTCCCCTATGGTTTTGGCCTCGGCGAGGACGCAGTCCACGCCCCGCTCCCGGAGAAGCCGGGCGCAGAGGATGCCCGCCATGCCGCCGCCGATGACGAGCACGTCCGTCGTCACGTCGCCCGCGAGCGCCGGAAAGCGCGGCGGGTCCAGGTTTTCCGTCCAAAGATGCTTCATGCGTTTTCCTCCTGCCGCCGCGCGCCCCGGGCGCGCGGCGGCCTT
Source organism: Oscillospiraceae bacterium (assembly GCA_035391945.1). Lineage (GTDB taxonomy): Bacteria > Bacillota > Clostridia > Oscillospirales > Oscillospiraceae > DAOPLW01. The sequence continues at coordinate 5,829 of DAOPLW010000030.1, forward strand.
AGTATCCCCGGTATCTGGAAAATTATAGGCCGCGGCCCGGCGGGGCGTGTTTTTTGCGCGGCGCTCCGCCGTTTTTGGAATAAAGCGAGCAAAACTGCAAATACTGGGGCCAGAGGTGGCAGGATGGAAAAACAGCCGGGATTTTCCGCGATCGAAGACTGCCTGCTGCACGATGAGGCGCCCTCCGGAAGGCTTCGCGCCTTCGCGCGGGAACCCTGGTTCCGGGCCTTCCCGTTTTCGATGCTCCTGAAGCTGCAGGAGACGCGGCAGTCCCCGGTCCACCACCCGGAGGGCGACGTCTGGGAGCACACGATGCTGGTCGTGGACACGGCGGCGGCGCTCAAAACGAGAAGCGCCGGGCCTCGGGCTTTCCTCTGGACCGCGCTCCTCCACGACATCGGGAAGCCGGACGTCACCAGAATCCGCAGGGGGAGGGTGACGGCTTACGACCACGACCGGCACGGCGCGGACAAGGCGCGGGAATTCCTCGCGGCGCTCACGGACGAAACGGATCTCATCGAGCGCGTGGCGTGGCTCGTCCGTTACCACATGCAGCCTCTCTACGTCCTTAAGAGCCTGCCGTTTCAGGACATCGCGGGGATGCGGGCGCACACGGACGTGCGCGAAGTGGCGCTTGTCGCCTATTGCGACCGCCTCGGCAGAACGGGTGCGGACAGAAACAAGGAGAAAAGCAATGTTCTGCTGTTTCTGAATAAATGCAACGAAAGGAAGGATGTTTTACGGCCAAAGACGGAATGAGGAGACCGGACCCCAAAGACGCGCACGGAACGGAGAGCAACAAGAAAGGGAACTTCATCAAGAACGACGTTCCGCCGGTCCCCGAAATGCAGGGAAAGTGGAAGAACGACAAGGACAACAAGAGCAGACCCTCCCAGCAGCCCCCGCAGTAAACAGGACGCGAGCCGGCCGGGCAGCCCTGGGCGCCCCGGCCGGCTCGCGTCTGTCAAAGGACTCAAAGGACTAAGGAGCTTCTTCGGCAGGCGGAAACGCGATTCCGGAGCGGCGCAAACCGCTGAAAGGCGCTTTGAGCGGACGGGAAAGACAAACGGAGCTTTGTCTTTCCCGCCCTTTTCTCTCCCGCCCTCCCTCGCCCGCGGTTTTTACAGGCCGGCGCGCCTCCGCCCGGATGCGCGCCGCGGCAAAAATCCCCTTCACCTTTTTTGAAAAAACGCTTGCATCCGGGAGAAAACTGTGCTATCTTGTGTAGGCATATATGACAAGACACCTGTCAAGACAGGAGGACGCAGCATGGAACAGAAAGGATTCAAGGCATTTCTCGCGCGGAAAAACATCGTCTTTTCGGCCAAGCGGTACGGCATAGACGCCCTGGGCGCCATGGCGCAGGGACTCTTCGCCTCGCTTCTCATCGGGACGATCATTTCCACCCTGGGGCAGCAGCTCGGCGTGGAAGTCCTCGTGACGATCGGTACTTACGCGAAAGCGGTGGCCGGGAGCGCGATGGCGGTCGCCATCGCGTACGCACTCCAGGCGCCGCCGCTGGTGCTCTTTTCGATGGTCGCGGTGGGCCAGGCGGCAAACGCGCTGGGCGGAGCCGGCGGCCCCCTGGCCGTCCTGGTCGTGGCCGTCGTCGCGGCGGAATTCGGCAAGGCGGTTTCCAAGGAGACGAAGGTGGATATCCTCGTGACGCCGTTTGTGACCGTCACGGTGGGCGTTCTCGTCGCGCTTCTCTGCGCGCCGGCCATCGGCGCGGCGGCCATCCGCTTCGGCGACATCATCAAGTGGGCCACGATCCAGCGCCCGCTCGTCATGGGCATCGTCATCTCGGTGGCCGTCGGCATCGCGCTCACGCTCCCCATCTCCAGCGCGGCCATCTGCGCGGCGCTGGGGCTCACCGGGCTTGCCGGCGGCGCGGCCGTGGCGGGCTGCTGCGCGCAGATGGTGGGCTTTGCGGTCATGAGTTTCCGTGAGAACCGCTGGGGCGGGCTGCTCTCGCAGGGCCTGGGCACCAGCATGCTTCAGATGGGGAACATCGTGAAAAACCCGCGCATCTGGATCCCGCCGACGCTGGCGGCGGCCGTCACGGGGCCGATCGCGACCTGCATCTTCCGCCTGGAGATGAACGGCGCGCCGATCGCTTCCGGCATGGGCACCTGCGGGCTCGTGGGCCAGATCGGCGTCTACACCGGCTGGGTTGCCGACGTCGCCGCGGGGACAAAAATAGCCATCACGGCCTTCGACTGGGCGGGACTGCTCCTCATCTGCTTTATTCTGCCGGGCATTCTCAGCTGGCTCTTCGGACTCTTCTTCCGGCGCATCGGCTGGATCCGCGAGGGGGACCTGACGCTCGACTGACCACCGCGGCGCGGGCGGGAGAAAAAAGGACATTCGGACGTATTGACATTGATCAATCTATCTGCTACAATACCTCACA
>DAOPLW010000031.1:0-8234 GCA_035391945.1 Oscillospiraceae bacterium
CGAGATTCTGGCCGCGGTCGAGGGCGACGCGGAGCGAGGATGCTTTCTCGCCGGCCAGATCGCCGGCATGGTCAAAAAACGGCAGAGCGCGGCGGAAATCATAAGCGAGATCTTCGGCGAGGCGGAGACCCTCCTGGGCGGTGCGGCAAAATGGATAAAATAGCGTTTTTGTTCCCCGGGCAGGGCGCGCAGTACGGCGGCATGGGCCGCGAGCTCTATGAGACGAGCGCCGCGGCGAAAAAGGTCTTCGACTGCGCCGAGACGCTCCGTCCCGGCACCGTGACGCAGTGCTTCCAGGGGACGGCAGAGGAGCTCTCCCGGACCGAGAACACGCAGCCCTGTCTCTTCTGCGCGGAAATGGCGGCGGCCGCCGCACTCCGGGAGGCGGGGATCGCGCCGGATCTCCTGGCCGGCTTTTCCCTCGGGGAGCTCGCCGCGCTGACGTTTTCCGGCGCAGTGTCCCCGGAGGACGGTTTCCGGCTCGTCTGCCTGCGCGGGAGCCTGATGCAGGAGGCGACGGAGGAGACGGACGCGGCCATGACGGCCGTGCTGAAGCTCGGGGAGGGCGAAGTGGCCGCGCTGTGCTCCCGCTTCCGGCGCGTCTATCCCGTGAATTTCAACGGCCCCGGCCAGATTGTGGTCTCCGGCGAACGGGGCGAACTGGAGGCCTTCAAGCGCTGCGTGCGGGAGCAGAACGGGAAAACGATCCCGCTCAGAGTAGGCGGCGGCTTCCATTCCCCGTTCATGTCCGGCGCGGCGGCGGCCTTTTTCCGCGCGCTCGAGGCGTTTTCGATCGACGAACCCGCCGTGCCTCTCTATTCCAACGCGACGGGGGAGCCTTATTCGGGTGACTTCAAGCGCCTTCTCGCGCGGCAGATCGAGAGCCCCGTGCTCTGGAGGAAGACCGTGGAAAACATAGTCGCCGCCGGCGCTAAGACGTTCATCGAGGTGGGGCCGGGCAAGGTGCTCTCCGGCCTCGTCGCGCGGATCGATCCGACCGCGCGCGTCCTTCATGCGGAGGACGCCGAAAGCTTGCAGAGAATGGTCGCGGAGGTAAAAAACGGTGCTTAACGGAAAAGTCGCGCTCGTTACGGGCGCTTCGCGGGGGATCGGCCGGGCCATCGCGCTCCGCTTCGCGTCCCTCGGCGCGGACATCGCCGTCATCTACGCAGGAAACGAGGAGAAGGCAAACGCGGTGTGCGCCCTGGCGCGGGACATGGGTGTAAAGGCAATGCCCTTTCGGTGTAATGTCGCGGACTTTGCCGCCGCGAAGGCGACGGTGGAGGCGGTCAGGGAGAGCCTCGGCGGGGTGGACATCCTCGTGAACAACGCCGGTGTTACCAAAGACGGCCTTATCGCCTCCATGAAGGAGGAGGCCTACGACGCGGTGCTGGACACCAACCTCAAGGGCGCGTTCAACATGATAAGGCACTGCGCGCCCCTTTTCATCAAAAAGCGCGGCGGGAAGATCATCAACATCGCCTCGGTGTCCGGTCTCATCGGAAACGCCGGCCAGGCGAACTACGCCGCCTCCAAGGCGGGACTCATCGGGCTGACCAAATCCGTGGCGCGCGAGCTGGCAAGCCGCAACGTCTGCTGCAACGCCATCGCACCCGGCTTTGTCAAAACCGAGATGACGCAGGAGCTGGGCGCGGACAACGCGCTTCTGGGGCGCATCCCGATGGGACGCATGGGCACGGCCGAGGAAATCGCCGAACTGGCCGCGTTTCTGGCGCAGGAGGGTTCCAATTACATTACGGGCGAAGTGATCCGCATCGACGGCGGCCTTGCCATGTAGCGGGGAGGATCTTATGAACAGAGTGGTTGTAACGGGTCTGGGGGCGGTGACCCCCGTGGGAAACAGCGTTCCCGCGATGTGGGAGAGCCTCGTCAGGGGCGTCCACGGCATCGGCCCCGTCACGAGGTTCGACTGCGCGGACCACAAGGTGAAGCTCGCGGCCGAAGTGAAGGGGTTCGATCCGCTGGGCTGCATGGACCGGAGCGAAGTGCGCCGGAACGACCTCTACGCGCAATACGCCATGGCGGCGGCCTGCGAGGCCGCAGAGGACAGCGGCATCCAGGGCCATGTGGAACCCGAGCGGTTCGGCGTCTATTTCGGCTCCGGAACGGGCGGTATGGCGACCCTGGCGGAGGAACAGACCAGGCTCCTCGCCGCCGGGCCGAGGCGGGTATCCCCCTTCTTTGTCCCCATGATGATTTCGAACATCGCGGCGGGGAATATCGCCATCCGCTTCGGCGCGCACGGACCATGCCTCTCCGTTGTGACGGCCTGCGCCACCGGGAGCACCGCCGTCGGCGAGGCGCTGCGCGCCATCCGTCACGGCTACGCGGACGTGATTCTCGCAGGCGGAGCGGAGGCATCCATTGTGCCGCTGGCCATGGCGGGATTTGCCAATATGATGGCGCTCTCCCTCTCCCGGGACCCGGATGCGGCGTCCCTGCCCTTCGACCGGCGGCGCGGCGGCTTCGTCATGGGCGAGGGCGCGGGCGCGCTTGTTCTCGAGGAATATGGGCACGCGATCCGGCGCGGCGCGAAGATCTACGCGGAAGTCTGCGGATACGGCTCCACCTGCGACGCGCACCACGTCACGGCTCCGGATCCCACGGGGGAGAGCAGCGCGCGCGCCCTCCGGGACGCGCTCGGCGAGGCGGGCGCCCCCGGAGACGGCGTCATCTACCTCAACGCCCATGGGACCGGGACGCCGCTCAACGACGTCTCGGAGACCCGCTCCATCAAACGGGCGATGGGCTTTGAAATCGGGCGGACCGCGGTAAGTTCCACCAAGTCCATGACCGGGCACATGCTCGGCGCGGCGGGCGCGGTGGAGGCGATCGTCTCCATCCTCGCGCTGAAAACGGGCGTGATTCCTCCGACCGTCGGGCTCGACGAGCCGGACCCGGCGTGCGACCTCGACTATGTTCCCAAGACGGCCAGAAAGGCGGACGTGGGGCTCGCCCTCTCCGTCTCCCTCGGCTTCGGCGGGCACAACGCCTGCCTGGCGTTCCGGAGAGGGGAGTGACCATGGAGGAAAAACAGATCCGGGGCCTGGCGGCGCTTATGAAAGAGGCGGGCCTCACGCTCCTGGAGCTCTCCGAGGGCGGTTTCCGCCTCCGGATGGAGCGCGGCCCCCTCGGGCCGGCGGCGGAGTTTCCGGTCAAAGCAGAGCCGGCCGGCGATTCGGCACCGGAGCCGGAAGAAGCGGGCCTCTTCACGGTCACGTCGCCCATGGTCGGACTCTTCTACGGCGCGGGCGCGCAGGGCGCCAGGCCCTTCGTCTCGCGCGGGGACAAGGTCCGCGCCGGGGACGTCGTATGCGTCGTCGAGGCCATGAAAATGATGAACGAGATCACAGCCGGGGTGGACGGCATCGTGGCCGAGATCTGCGCCGGCGACGGGCAGATCGTGGAGTACGGGCACCCGCTCATCCGCATCCGGCAGGAGACGGCGGAGGCATGACGCATCCCGCAGGAGAAACAAGAAGCGAAGGGAGAATCCGAGCCGTGACGAGGGAAGAACTCAAGAACATCCTCCCGCACCGGGAGGAGATGTTGCTCCTCGACGAAGCTTTTCTGAAGGACGGAAAAGCCTGCGCGCGCTACCGCTTCCGCGGCGACGAGTGGTTTTTCCGCGGGCACTTTCCGGGCAATCCCGTGGTGCCCGGGGTAATCCTGTGCGAGATCCTGGCGCAGTCGGCCGCCGTGCTGCTGCACGACGGGGATACGACCGGCAAGGTAACTTACTTTACAGGTCTTGACCGGGTGCGCTTTCGCACACCCGTCCGTCCGGGGGACACCGTCGAGACGGTGTGCAGCATGACCGCAGAAAGGCCGCCGTTCTACTTTGCGCAGGGGACGGGGACCGTGGGGGGAAAAGTCTGCGTGAAAGCGGCGTTCTCCTTTGCGCTTTCCGAGAGGTGACGATTTGTTTTCCAAACTGCTGATTGCAAACCGCGGCGAGGTGGCCGTCCGCATCATCCGCGCCTGTAAGGAGATGGGGATTGCCACCGTCGCCGTTTATTCCGCGGCGGACCGGGACTGCCTCCATGTGGCGCTCGCCGACCAGTGCGTCTGCATCGGGGAGGCGGAGGCGGCCGGGAGCTATCTCGACGCCGGGCGCATCGTGAGCGCCGCCTTAGTGACGGGGGCCGGAGCCGTCCATCCGGGCTACGGTTTTCTCTCCGAGAGCGCGGATTTCGCCGCGCTCTGCCGGAAGCACGGCCTCGCGTTCGTGGGTCCGTCGGAGGAGGCCATCACCCTCATGGGCGACAAGAGCGAGGCCAGGCGGTTCATGCAGCGATCGGGCGTCCCCGTCGCCCCGGGAACGGACATCCTGCGGGACGCGGACGAAGCGGCCGGGGCCGCGGAAGCGATCGGATATCCGGTCCTCGTCAAGGCGCGCGCGGGCGGCGGCGGGCGCGGCATCCGGCTCGTCCGGACGCCGGAGGAGCTGGAGGGGGCTTTTTTCACCGCGTCGCAGGAGGCGCGCGCCGCCTTCGGGGACGGCGCCGTCTACCTGGAGAAGTTCGTCTCCCCGGCGCGGCACGTCGAGGTGCAGATCCTGGCCGACGAGGCGGGGCACGTGGTCTGCCTGGGCGAGCGGGAGTGCTCCATCCAGAAAAACCATCAGAAGCTTATCGAGGAATCCCCGTCTCCCGCCGTTTCCGCGGCGCTGCGCGCAAAGCTCACGGAGACGGCCGCGCAGGCGGCGAAGGCGGCGGGCTACGTGGGCGCGGGGACCGTCGAATTCCTGCTGGACGCTAAGCAGAACTTTTATTTTATGGAGATGAACGTCCGGCTGCAGGTGGAGCACGCGGTGACGGAATTCGTCACAGGGATTGACCTCGTTAAGTGGCAGATCCGCGTGGCGGCAGGCGTCCCACTTGACTTTACGCAGGCGGACGTCCGGCTGACGGGCTCCTCGATTGAATGCCGGATCAACGCGGCAGCGGCGGGGACCGTCTCGATGCTCCATGTCCCCGGCGGCCCGTGGGTGCGCTTCGACAGCGCGCTTTTTACCGGCTGCCGCGTCCCGCCGTATTACGACGCCCTCCTCGGCAAACTCGTCGTCCGCGCCGGCACGCGCGAAGAGGCCGGGCGGAAGCTGCAGGCGGCGCTGTGCGAGCTCGTCATCGACGGTGTTCCAAGCAACATCGACGAGCAGCTCGCCGTTCTGACCGACCCGCGCTTCTGCCGGGGGGAATACGACACGGATTTTTTCCGGGAGGATGAGTGAACATGCCGCTTGGGCTGCGATTCCGAAAACCGAAAAACGAACTGGAGCAGGGCGGAAGGCCGCCGGCACGCCCGGCCGAGCGCGCGTCCGAGATGACCCGGAAGTGCCCGGACTGCGGAAAGGAGATCCCGCTCGGCGTACTTTGGGAAGGGGGCGACACCTGCCCGTGCGGCCACTGTTTCCCGATGCGCGTCCGGCGAAGGGTCGCCTTCTTAACCGATCCGGATAGCTTCACGGAGCTCTTCGGGGCACTGGAGAGCCGGGACTTTCTCGGTTTTCCGGGCTATGCGAAAAAGCTCCGGAACCTCAGAGAATCCACCGGGGAGCGCGAGGCCGTCCTCTGCGGCGAAGCGCGGATCGAGGGGCACGCCTGCGCGCTCTTCGTCATGGATCCCTACTTTCTCATGGGCAGCATGGGAACGGTCGTGGGCGAGAAGATCGCGCGGCTCTTCGAATACGCCGCGCAAAAGCGCCTCCCCGTCGTCGGCTGCGCCGTCTCGGGCGGCGCGCGGATGCAGGAGGGGATCCTGTCCCTCATGCAGATGGCGAAGACGAGCGCCGCCGTGAAGCGGCACGGGGACGGCGGAAACTTCTACCTGGCGCTTCTGACGGATCCCACGATGGGCGGCGTCACGGCGAGCTTCGCCATGCAGGGCGATATCATCCTCGCCGAACCGGGCGCGACCGTCGGGTTCGCAGGCGCGCGCGTGGTCGAGCAGACGGTGCGGAAAAAGCCGCCGGCGGACTTCCAGAAGGCGGAAGTGCTCCTCGCGCACGGCTTTGCCGACGCGATCGTGCCGCGCGCCGGGCAGCGTCGCGTCGTCGCGTCGCTCCTCGCCATCCACGAGAGGAGGAGACCCGATGAAAAAGGCCTATGACTGCGTCCGGGCCGCGCGGGCGAAGGACCGCCCGACCGGACTGGATTTCATCGGCGGCGTTTTCTCCGATTTTCTGGAGCTTCACGGCGACCGGCGCTTTGCCGACGACCCCTCGGTGGCGGGCGGCATCGCGATGCTGGGCGACACCCCTTTCACCGTGATCGCGACGGAACGGGGGAAAAACACCCGCGAGCGCATCCGCCGCAACTTCGGCGCGCCCCATCCGGAAGGCTACCGCAAGGCGCTGCGCCTCCTGAAGCAGGCGGAGAAATTCCACCGCCCGGCCGTCCTCTTCGTGGACACCTCCGGGGCGTTCTGCGGAATCGGCGCGGAGGAGCGCGGGCAGGGGCAGGCGATCGCCGAAAACCTGATGGAACTCTCGGCCCTGCGCACGCCGATCCTCTCCATCCTCATCGGGGAGGGGGGAAGCGGCGGCGCCCTGGCGCTCGCCGTGGCGGACGAAGTCTGGATGCTGGAAAACGCGGTCTATTCGGTCATTTCCCCGGAGGGCTGCGCCGGCATCCTCTGGCGGGACGCGAAACGGGCCCCGGAGGCGGCGGAAAATCTCAAACTGACTGCGGCGGACGTTCACGCCCTGGGCGTCGCGGAGCGCGTTTTCCCCGAGCAGGACGGCAACTGGGCCGGCGTCTGGGAGGCGCTGGCCATGGCCGTCCGGCAATGGTACGACAAGGCGTCCGCCCTCTCCCCGGAGGAGCTCATCGAAGCGCGCTACCAAAGGCTCCGCGCGATGGGGACGCCTCCGGCGTCCGCCGGGGCGGAGACAGGATGCGCGCAAAACGAGGAAAGAGCGGAGACGGAATAGGACGGCGCGGTCGCGGCTATGCGCAGGCGGGAAACCGCCCCGGGCGCCGGCCGTCGTAGCTCGACCGCCCCGCCCCGCGGGGCGCAGCATCCGATTCCCGGCGGACGGCCGGAGCGGGAGGAGGCAAGAAGGAATGAAGATCAAAATTACGACGGACAGCGCCTGCGACCTCGGCGGCGGGCTGCTGGAACGGAACGGCGTCACCGCCGTTCCCCTGCATGTACTCAAAGACGGCGCGGACCATCTGGACGGCGTCACCGTTACGCCGGGAGACATTTTCCGCCACGTGGAGCGGGGCGGGGACCTGTGCACCACCGCGGCGGTGAACGTGCGCGACTACGAGGACTGCTTCGGAGACCTCTCCGCGCGGTACGACGCCGTTATCCATATCAGCATCGGCTCCGGCTTCTCGAGCAGCTTCTCCAACGCATGCGCCGCCGCGCAGGCGTACGGGAACGTCCGCGTCGTCGATTCGAAGAATCTTTCGACGGGGCAGGGGCTCCTGGTGCTCGAAGCGGCGGAGATGGCGCGGTCCGGCGCGGGGGCGGAAGGCATCTGCGCGCGGCTCGGGACGCTTTGCGGCAAAGTCGAAACCAGTTTCCTCGTCAGCCGGCTGGACTACCTTCGCAACGGCGGGAGATGTTCGCTCGCCGCCGCGCTCGGCGCCAACATCCTGCACCTGCGCCCGTGTATCGACGTGAAGGACGGGAAGATGCAGGCGACGAAAAAATACCGCGGCTCCTTCGCGCGATGCCTGGAGGCCTATGGGAAGGAGCGCCTGGCGGGCAGGGAGGACATCCTGCGCGATCGGGCGTTTATCACCTACGCCGAGGTGCCCGAGCCGGTTTTGGAGGCGGTGCGGGACGCCGTGCGGGAATACGGGCGCTTCCGGGAGGTCCTCGAGACCCGCGCGGGCTGCGCCGTCTCCTGCCACTGCGGCCCCGGGACGCTCGGGATCCTCTTTCTGAGAAAGTAGGGAAAAGGGCAGGGAGATTTTTTGAAACGGCGAAGCCCGCCTCAGAAACGATTTGATTGGACGGGAAAGACATGCCAATGAATTTTCCCCATATTTTTCCTTCCGAACTCCCCCCGTCCGCGGGCTTTTTGACAGCCTGAGGGGCGCCGTCCGCATCATGCGGCCGGCGCCCCTCTTTTGCCGACGGCTTTTTCGGCGCGGACCATGCCTCCCGGAGTCACGGCCGCGCGCCGCCTCCGCCGGGATATGTACGCTCGGCCGCTTCCGCATATCCGCGGTACGTGCCCGGGCGCGTGCCCGTCC
>DAOPLW010000032.1:0-8033 GCA_035391945.1 Oscillospiraceae bacterium
GGTCGCAGAGCATGAATTCTCCTCCCCAGATATGGCCATCGTCGCCCATGCCCATCCCGTCGCTGATGCCGCAGCAGAGCGCGATGATGTTCTTGAGCGCCGCGCCGAGCTCCACGCCCACGATATCGTCGCTGGTGTAGACCCGGAAGCGCCGCGGGTTCATGAAGATGTCCTGCACCGTCTCGGCCGCCTCACGGTCGGGCGAGGCGGCGACGCACGCCGTCGGGACCCCGCGGCCGACCTCCTCCGCGTGGGAGGGTCCGCAGAGCGCCACAATGGGGCAGGCGTCTCCGATCTCTCCGCGGATGACCTCGGACAGGCGCAGCGCGGTGTCCTTCTCGATGCCCTTGGAGACGGAGACCACGATCGTGCCCGGCCAGAGGACCGGAGCGATTTTTTTCGCCACGTCGCGCACCGCGAAGGAGGGCGGCGCCACGACGACCAGCTTGGAGTCCTCCACGGCGGAGACGTCCGCCGTGAACTTGAGGCTCTCCGGCAGCGGCACACCTTTAAGCATCGGATTCTCGTGCGTTTGGCGAAGGACCTCCGATTCCTTTTCAAAGGCGGACCAGAGGGTCACGTCGTGCCCGTTCTCCAGCAGCAGCAGCGCCAGGGCCGTGCCCCATCCGCCGCTTCCCAAAACCGTGATTTTCAAAGCGATCCCTCCATGTTAAAAGTGAAATTTCCGCTCCTCACCGCGGAGGAGCCGTCCGATGTTCTCGCTGTGTTTGAAGATGAGCATGCCGCCGCAGACTGCGGCAAGCACAGTGTAAAGCCAGAGGTGCGGCATCTCCCGCAGGACGAAAAACGTCGCAAACGGGAAAGCCGCTCCGGCGCAGACGGAGCCGAGGGAGACATAGCGCGTGAGCACCACGACCACGAGGAAAAGGCCGAAAACCGCGGCGAAAATGCGCCAGTCGATCATGAGCGAGAGCGCCGCGCCGGCGAGAACGCCCTTTCCGCCCCGGAACCCGAAAAAGGCCGGATACATATGCCCCAGCATCACGAAAAAGCCGGAAAAGAAGCGCGCGGCAAGCGGGCTCCCCCAGGGCAGCAGGAGGAGGTTCGTGAGAAGAACGGCGGCAACCATCTTGAAAAAATCCGTGAGGAGCACAATAAACGTGACGGGGCCGCCGAACGTCCGGTAGAAGTTCGTCAGGCCCGCGTTTCCGCTGCCGTGGGCGCGCACGTCGTCGCGCAGGATGTACTTGGACACCACGATGGCGCCGTTGAAGCAGCCGCAGAGGTACGAGACCGCCATGGCCAGGGCGCCGAGCGCGTACTGCATCGCCTATCCCTCCTTATCGCCCTTCTGGCGCACGACCATCCGAATGGGCGTGCCCTCCAGGCCGAAGGTGGACCGGATCTGGTTTTCCAGATACCGCTGGTAGGAAAAATGGAAGAGCCGCGCCTCGTTGACGAAGACCACGAAGTTCGGCGGCCGCACCCCCGTCTGCGTCATGTAGTAGACGTTCAGGCGCCTGCCCTTGTCCGTGGGCGGCTGGACGCGCGCGACGGCGTCGGCGAGGACGTTGTTGAGCATGCCGGTGGTGATGCGCATGACGCTCTGTTCGTTTACATAATTAATCAGTTCGAAGAGCCGTCCCACGCGCTGGCCGGTGAGCGCCGAAAGAAAGAGGATCGGCGCGTAAGTCATGAAGCCGAGGTCCCGGCGGATTTCTTCGCGCATGCGGTCCATGGTCTTATCGTCCTTCTCGACGAGGTCCCATTTGTTCACGACGATGACCGAGGCCTTTCCCGCCGTATGGGCGAGGCCGGCGACCTTGGTGTCCTGCTCGGTGACGCCCTCGCGGGCGTCGATCATGATGAGACACACGTCCGCGCGCTCCACGGCCATCGTCGCGCGCAGGACGGAGAATTTTTCGATGCGGTTTTCCACCTTCGATTTCCGGCGGATGCCGGCCGTATCAATAAAGACGTATTTCCCGTATTTGTTCTCAAAGGGCGTATCCACCGCGTCCCGGGTGGTGCCGGCCACGTCGGAGACGATGACCCGCTCCTCGCCGAGGATGCGGTTTATGAGGGAGCTCTTTCCCACGTTCGGCTTGCCGACGACCGCCACGCGGATGACGTCCTCGTCCTCCTGCGCGCCGTCCTCCGGCGGGAAAAAGCGCAGGCATGCGTCCAGGAGGTCGCCCGTGCCGTGCCCGTGGAGGGCCGAAACGCCGATGGGGTCCCCCAGACCGAGGTTATAAAATTCGTAGATATCCGGATCGGTGACGCCGGTGGCGTCCATTTTGTTCACCGCGAGCACCACGGGCTTCCCAGAGCGCAGAAGCAGGTTCGCCACGTCCTGGTCCGCAGCCGTGACGCCGGTCCTGATATCGGTCAGGAATACGATCACGTCCGCCGTGTCGATGGCGATCTGCGCCTGTTCGCGCATGAAGGTCAGAATCTCGTCGTCGCTCCCCGGCTCGATGCCGCCGGTATCGACCAGCCGGAAGCTGCGGCCCGCCCAGTCGCTCTCGGCGTAGAGGCGGTCGCGCGTGACGCCCGGCGTGTCCTCCACGATGGACAGGCGCTTGCCCACAAGCTTGTTGAAGAGCATGGACTTGCCCACGTTGGGCCGGCCCACGATCGCAATAAGCGGTTTCGACATGTCTCATTCTCCCAATATTGCAGATAGAAGCGCGCGCCCTCCCTGCCCGACCGGCACGAGCGGCACGCCCAGTGCCGCCTCCACCTCGGCGGGAGTCACGTCGTCCAGGAAAAGATCGCGCTCGTGGCGGAGCATCGAGGCCGGGATGAGGAGCCGCTCGCCGAGACGGCGCCCGCGAAGCTGCGCGATGAGGTCCTGTCCCGTAACAAGTCCGCCCACCACGATTGTTTCCCCGAAAAAGCGGTTTATCACGGGATAGACGGCGTAGCTTGTATTATCCCACCTTTTCGCGGCCGCGTCAATGAGTTCCTTGAGAAAAGGCGCGGAGGCGACGCCGGTGGCAAATGAGAAGGGGCGCACGTCCGCCCTTTCCGGCGCTTCGGCGAGCGCAGCGTAAAATTCCTGCTCAAGCGAACGGAGCATCCCCACCCCGTTTTCCAGCTGCGCGTATTCCTCGTAAAATTCGTCCGGCGGCAGCGCGCGGCCGGCCTGCAGATAAAATTCGTCCGAGCAGTAGACCAGCCTCGTCCCATATTTTTCCAGGCACGCTTCGCCGAAGGACTCCGCCAGGTCGACGACCGCGGCGGCCTCCCCGGGCGTATACGTCCGGAGCGGATAGAGCCCCTCGCGGTAGCGCGTGAGTCCCACGGGAACGACGGCGACGCTGTTCACCCCCGGATAGAGCCCGGCGAGGTCCGTGAGGGTCCTTTCCAGGGCGGGGCCGTCGTTGATGCCGGGGCAGGCGACGATCTGACAGTTCATCGTGATGCCCGCCTCGGCGAAGCGCCACATGTCCTGGAAGCCCTGCGCCCCGCGGGGATTGCCCAGGAGCATCGCGCGCAGCGCCGGGTCGGTGGCGTGGACGGAGACGTTGATGGGGCTGATGCGCAGGTCGATGATGCGCTGTTTCTCCCGCTCCGAGAGGTTCGTCATCGTGATGTAGCTCCCCGTGAGAAAGGAGAGCCGCGCGTCGTCGTCCTTAAAATAGAGGCTCTCCCGCATCCCCTTCGGGAGCTGGTCGATGAAGCAGAAAATACAGTGGTTGGCGCAGGACCGGGCGCGGTCGATGAGGTAGGTCTCGAAATTGAGGCCCAGCTCCTCCCCTTCCCCCTTGCGCACGCGCAGGACGCGTTTTGCGCCGTTTTCGCCGCCCAGCGTGAGCGAGAGGCGCGGATCGTAGGTATAAAACATGTAGTCCAGCACGTCCACGATGGGCTTGCCGTTTACCTCCAGCAAACGCTCGCCCGCGCGCACGCCCGCGCGCGCCGCGGGGCTCCCCGGATCGACGGAGCTGATCACGGTGCTCATGGCTCTTTCTCCTTCCCGGAACGGGTATCGCTCCGCGGCCGGCAGGCCGCAAAGCAAAGAGGGGAAGAATCCTCTCCCCCTCCATACCGCATCATTTACTTCTTACTTCGCCGCAGCCTCGGTCTTGCCGTACTCCCGTCCCTTGTAAGTCCAGCAGGACTTGCAGATCCGGTGAGGCAGACGGAACGCGCCGCACTTCGGGCACACGGACAGCGCCGGCTCGTCCAGCTTCCAGTTGGAACCGCGCCTCTTATCGCGCCTGGCCTTGGATACTTTCCCCTTAGGAACCGCCATTGGTGACACCTCCTTGTCGAACGGCCGCGCCGTCCCTCGTTCTAATCGCCGTCACTCAAAAGCGCCGCCAGGGCCGCCAGGCGGGGGTCCGACTCCTTCCGGCAGCCGCACGGACCTTCGTTGAGGTCCTTCCCGCATCTGTCGCACAGGCCCTTGCAATCCTCTGAGCACAGGTTTTTGGTATCCATTTCGAGAATCAATGCGGTGGTGACCAGCTCGCCCAGATCCAGCGTTCCGTCCTCGAGAAGGAGGATGTCGTTCTCCTCTTCGTTTTCCAGCGTCTCGGCCAGAAGCTGCGTCACTTCCGCCGTCTTCCGCCTGACGAAAGGCTTCGTGCAGCGGTCGCAGCGGAGGGAAAGCTCCGCCTCGATCCGGGCGCCGAGCATCAGCGCGCCCGCCTCGTTGCGCACCTCGCCGGAAGCCGTCACAGGCGCGCGGAACGGGTGCTCCCCATAAAAGTCCAGCGCCGAGAGATCCAGCGTGAACGAAAACGGGATACGCCCGCCCGGTACTTGAAGGATGGGGCCTAAATCCAGTCGCATGGCACACCTCGCAGAATGGTACGTGTGGTATTATAGTGGAAGCGCCGGGCGATGTCAAATGTTTTTTTGCCTTTTGTTTTTTAATAGTATGTGCAGGAAACGCGGCGGGCCTGCCCGCGCGGACGCCTTATTTATGCCAAACATCTCCAGGCCCGTAAAGAAAGGACGACGCCCCCTTTCCCCCGCGCGGCCGCTTTGCGCCGCGAAAGCGTTCCGACATCGTTGCCACCCGGGGCGGCACGGCCCGCCGCCGCAGGAGCGTCATCGGAAAGAGCAGCCGAATCCGACCGCGCGCATAGTTCTTGTGGGCACAGGAAAAATATGCTATAATACGCCAAGGACCCTATTCCAGAAGCCTCGAACCGCAACTACCATCCTTGAGCAAGCCGGTTCCGAATCCCGGAATGGCAGCGGGCAAGATACGGTGCGTCCTGCCACTGCGGCGGGGCATTTTTTGTTGCAGCAAAATGTGGGACCCGTCCAACGGCCCCCAAAGGCAATGCCGCGCTGCAACGTTTGCCAGCGGCGCGTTATAGAAAAACTCCAGCAACAGACAATAGCGGCAGTCCTTATTCCGGAAACAGCGGTCGTTTTCCCCTGGGTAAACACGGATTTTTTTAGTGGTGAGGAGCATAGCTCATGACAAGAATTATTGTGGACAGTACCTGCGACATGCCAAAAGATCTGCTGAAACGATTCTCCATTGCTGTTTTAAGATTGTCGGTTATCATCGATGAAAAGGCATACCGCGACGGAGTCGATATACAGCTGGAAGACGTATACGCCGCGATGCGCGCAGGAAAAGCCCCGAAAACCTCGCAGATACAGTGGGAAGAGGCCAAAGAGCTTTTCACGTCGATTGCGGAATCAGGGGACGATTTTATTTACCTCGCCTTTTCCGCGGCAATGTCCGGAACATTCAGCCTTGCCAATATGGTATGCGCCTCGCTCAGGGAAGAATATCCTGCCCGCCGGATGGAGGTCGTCGACTCGAAAGGCGGCTCGATGGGCACGGGTCTGATCGCCATACAGCTCGGAATGATGAACGAAAGAGGAACTTCGTTTGACGAACTGCTCTCTCAGGGCATCTGGATGACCGAACACATAAAATATGCCTTCACCATAAACGACTTAAAGTGCGCCATGCGCGGCGGCAGGGTTTTGGCCCGCGCCGCGGGCAGCTTCGGGGACATTCTCAGCATTAAGCCCCTGATGGATGTCAAAAACGGCGTGCTGCATATCGTGAGATTTGTCAGAGGGTCCACAAAATCCCTCGTTGCCGTGGCTGATTTCATTGCAAACTACGCCTGTAATTTTCCGGGGCAGATCATCGGGGTGACACACGCGGATGATCTTGGCAGGGCCGATTATATGAAATCGCTTCTAAAAAAGCGTCTGCCGGACTGCACCATTCTTTGCGAACAGATCGGCAGCGTGCTCGGTTCGCACCTTGGTATCGGAGGTGTCGGCGTCTATTGCCTTGACCAGCGTCCCGCCGCTTACCATCTGCTGTAACCGATTTTCGCTCCATAGGCAAACAGCGTTTTTGCACGCCGAAAAGGAACCTTTGTTTTTACGCCGGCGCCGGATGAAAACGCAGGAAAAGAGGGCTGCACGACCATGGACATACCGATCAACTTTCTTCAACCCTACTTGCGTGACGTCTATTTCTTCTGCGGTACGGCCTGCGGCGGAAAAACGACCATCTCGCGGGCTTTCGCCAGGAAACACGGCTTCCAGTGGCTGAGCGAGGACGTGATAAACGACAAATATCAAGCTCTTGCAAAGCCGGAATATCAGCCCGCACAATTTGACCATCCGGCCGACTGGACGGAGCATTTCTTGCGCCCGGTCGACGAATATTGGCGGTGGCTTACGCGCATTTTTGAAGAGCAGGCGCCCTTGATCCTGCTTGAGGCAATCCGTCTCTCCGCCGTAAAGCCAGTCGCGCTTGACTGCGCCATGTCTCTCCGCACGATTTTTGAAATATGCCCGCCCGACCGCGTGGTGTTTCTGGTCACGGACCCGGAGCGTGCGGCCAGTGAAAACCTCCGCCGTCCCGATCACCAGGACCTCAACCGGTTTGTTGAAAGCTTTCCGAGAGCAGACGAAATCAAGGAGAATCTACATAAACTGTTCGTCTACTGCACCTCGCAGGGGCTCGACATCATTCAGCGCAGCGGAAGACCTTTCATCATGCGCGACGACAACAGCAACATTGAAGAGACTCTGACGGCTGTGGAGAAGCATTTTGGCTTTCTTGATTAAGTGCGGGAGACGGCCGTTTCAAGCGGTCCGCAACACTTTGTGTCGGTACGTTGAATCCGTTTCCGGGAGCTGATCGTGTTTCCTTACGCTTCGCGTTTTGTCTATAACCCGCCCATCAAAAGCCTCTGCCTGCGCTAAGCGCAGGCAGAGGCTTTTAATACGTAAAGGACAGCCCCCGATCCGGGCGCGCCCCGCGCCGGGGAGCGTCACCCCGCCCAAAAAGCGTCACCCGGAACGAAAACCGCCGTCCGGGAGGAAATTTCGTCGCGGGGGATTTTGCGCCCGGCGGTTTTGTGTTATACTTCCCCTATCGAAAGTGGGGGATCCGTCATGCGCGAGATGACCATCGGGAAAAACGACGCCGGGGCGCGGCTGGACCGCTTCGTCTCCAAGGCCGTGCCGCTCCTGCCGCCGGCGCTGCTGCAGAAATACATCCGCCTCAAGCGCATCAAGGTGGACGGCAAAGCCGCCAGGCGCGACGACCGGCTCGAATCCGGAAGCGTCGTGCAGCTCTACATCAACGACGAATTCTTCGACGCGCCCGCGCCGGAGAACGCGTTCCTTTCGGTCTTCCGTCCGTCCCTCGACATCGTCTACGAGGACGAGAACATCCTGCTTGTCAACAAGCGTCCGGGCATTCTCGTCCACCCGGACGAAAACGAGCGCGTGAATACCCTGCTCACCCACATCCAGGCGTACCTCTACCAAAAAAACGAATGGGGCCCCCGCCGCGAGAATACCTTCGCGCCCGCCCTGTGCAACCGCATCGACCGCAACACCGGCGGCATCGTCATCGCGGCGAAAAACGCCCAGGCGCTGCGCATCCTCAACGAGAAGATCCAGGCGCGGGAGATCAAAAAATATTACCTGTGCATCGTCACGGGGACGCCGAAGCCGCCCGAGGGCGAGCTTCACGGCTTTCTCCTCAAGGACGAGGCGAAAAAACAGGTCGCCGTCTATCAGCGTCCCGTTCCGGGCGGCCGCTCCGCGGCCACGCGCTA
>DAOPLW010000033.1:0-8012 GCA_035391945.1 Oscillospiraceae bacterium
GCCCACGACGCCGAAGCCGAGCGCCGCCGCTGCGCTTCCGGTCAGAAGCCGCACGACCGCCGCGAGGAGCAGAAGCAGCACGACGAAGGCGATCATGGACGCAAACGCCGTGGCGGAGACGTAGTCGGCCAGGTCGCTGAGAAAGTAGAGCAGGAGCATCACGGCGAAGCACAGGCCCGCCGCCACCGCCTGGCTCTCCGTGAGCGAGGAGAGGAAGAGCCCTACGGCACCGAGCGCCGCGGCCAGGAGGAAGAACGCGAGAAGCGTCCCGTAGGCGAGCGGCAGTGACACGGACCCGTAGGAGGAGAGAATGAGCGGATAGACGCCCAGAACAACGGTCGGCAGCGCAATGATGACGAGCATCGCGAGGTATTTTCCCAAAACCACCCGCGTCATGCCGACGGGCAGCGCGTAAAGGAGCTGGTCCGTCTTCTGGCGGCGCTCCTCGGCCACTACGCGCATGGTCAGAATGGGGATGGCGATGAGAAAGATAAAGCTCATGTTCTGCAGGACGTATTCAAATTCCGCGTAACCGGACTTGAGGTTGATGGCCATGGTGTAGATCCCGGCGAAGAGGAGCAGGAACGCCGCGAAGACGTAACCGGACAGGCCCGTGAAATAGCTGCGCAGCTCTTTTTCAAAGATTGCCGTCATCGCCCGAAGCCTCCTTTTCTTCCTCCGGCTCCGCCGGCTCTTTTTCTTCGGCGGAGGAAATCTCTTCCACCTGGTCCGTCGCTTCTTCCACCGGTTTTTCACTCGTCAGCTCGAGGAAGACGTCCTCGAGGCTCGCGCGCGAGAGGGCCATGCGCAGAATCGGAAGCCCCGCGCGGCTGAAGGCGAAGAACACCGCCTCGCTGATGTCCGCCCCGGCGTCCGTCTCCACGGCGAGGCTCAGGGCGCCCGGCACCTCCGGATCGAGGATCGTAACGAGGCCGGCGCCCTCCACGGCGCCGAGAATCTCCCGCGCCTCGGGTTCGCCGGCGCGGACGGTCAGGTCCAGCGAGGCCGTCCCCGCGAAGAGCGCCTCGAGGTTTTCCGGCGTGTCGCTCGCCACGAGCTTTCCTTTGGAGAGGATCATGATCCGGTCGCAAACGGCGCGGACCTCGGAGAGGATGTGGCTGCTGAGGATGACCGTGTGGTCCTTGCCGAGCGTCTTGACGAGGTCGCGGATCTCGATGATCTGGAGCGGATCGAGCCCCACCGTGGGCTCGTCGAGGATGACGACCTCCGGCTCGCCCAGAAGCGCCTGCGCGATGCCGACGCGCTGCCGGTAACCCTTGGAGAGGTTCCGGATGAGCCGGCGCTCCATATCGGCGATCTGCGTGACCTCCATGACGTGCGAGAGCTGCCTTTCCAGATCGGCGCGGCGGACGCCCTTCGCTTTCGCCACGAAGCGGAGGTATTCCCCGCAGGTCAGGTCCGGATAGAGCGGCGGCTGCTCTGGCAGGTAGCCGATGCGCCGCTTGGCTTCGGCGGCGTCCTCGAAGATGTCGTGGCCGTCAATGAGCACCTGGCCCTCCGTCGCGGCGAGACAGCCGGTCACGATGTTCATCGTCGTGGACTTCCCGGCGCCGTTCGGGCCGAGAAAGCCGTAGATCTGGCCGCTCTCCACGGTAAGATTCAGATCGGACACGGCGGTGTGGGCGCCGTATCGTTTGGTGAGATGTCTGATCTCGATCAAATGAATTCCTCCTTACGATGGGTATGTCGCGCCGGAGCGCTACATTGTTTCATTATAGACAACATGCCTTAAATCTACTTAAAAAGCGCGCGGAGGACCTGCGGGAGAAGCGTTTGCCGGCGCCCACGCCGCGCGGCCGCATAAAATTTTGCGGCGAAACGGGCCGAAAAACGCCCCGGAGAGGCGTCATTTTAAGTTTTTCTAAGCCAGGCGGCGTATCATAAAGGATATAAGGGAGGGGAGCGCGTTGCGTATTTTGCTTGCGGAGGATGAAAAGGACCTCTCAAAGGCCCTGGCCGCGATCCTGAAGCACGAGCACTACGCGGTGGACGCCGTGTACGACGGGCAGGACGCGCTGGACTACGGCCTTTCCGGGAATTACGACGGCGTCATCCTGGACATCATGATGCCGAAGATGGACGGGATCGAGGCACTGCGGAGGCTCCGGGAGGCGGGCGTCGTGACGCCCGTCATGATGCTCACCGCGAAAAGCCAGGTCGCCGACCGGATCGCGGGGCTCGACGCGGGCGCGGACGACTACCTCTCCAAGCCGTTCGCCATGGGGGAGTTTCTCGCGCGCGTCCGGGCGCTCACGCGGCGCGGAGCGGAATTCACGCCCTGCGAGATGCGTTTCGGCGACCTCACGCTCAACCGCGCCACGTTCGAGCTCTCCCGGGGCGCGGAGGCGGTGCGGCTGGGCGGCAAGGAGTTTCAGATGATGGAGATGCTGGTGCGCGGGCAGGGGCGTTTCATCCCGACCGAGGAATTCATGGAGCACATCTGGGGCTGCGACAGCGAAACGGAGCTGAGCGTGGTCTGGGTCTACGTCTCCTATCTGCGGCGGAAGCTCTCCGGCCTGGGGGCGAAGGTCCAGATCGTTGCGAACCGGGGACGGGGCTACATGCTGGAGGAGCGGCAGGGGGGAGAAGAGGCCCATGATTAAATCGCTGCGCCGGAAATTTATCGCCATCGCCATGCTCTCCCTCGTGGGGACGCTCCTCGTCCTCTTTGCCGCCATCAACGGCTGGGACTACCTGGCCCTCCGGGACCGGGCCGATTCCGCCATCGGGGTGCTCTACCGCAACGGCGGGAGCTTTCCGTCGCCCACCGATCCGGTGACGCCGTACAGCGGCGGCGGTTTCCGGCTCACCGAGGAGACCCCCTTCGAGACGCGCTACTTTATTATTACGCTGGACCGCGGGGACAATGTGGAAACCGTGGATCTCGAGCACATCGCGGCGCTCGACCGGGTGAACGCCGAGCGGTGCGTCCGGGAGATCCTGGAGAGCGGAAAATCGTCCGGGTTCCTGGGGCATTACCGCTACGGCGTCTTTGAGACGGAGAGCGGGAAGATGCTTATCGTCATGGACTGCTTTCTGCAGATCCAGACGCTCATGAACGTCCTGTGGGTCACCTCGTTCGTGGCGCTCGCCTGTATCGCGATCGTGTTTATCCTGCTCCTCCTGCTCTCCAAACGGGCCATGGGGCCCTTCGTGGAAAACGCGCAGCGGCAGCGCCAGTTTGTGACCGACGCCTCGCACGAGCTCAAGACGCCGCTGACCATCATCGCCGCGAACACCGGCATCCTGGAGCTGAACATCGGGGAAAACGAATGGCTCGAGAGCACGAAGACGCAGGTGGGGCGGCTGAACCATCTCATCCGGAACCTCGTCGAAATGGCCGCCGCCGAGGAGGACCTGCCCGAGGGGGAGGCGGTCCGGTTCTCCGTGAGCGACGTCGTGCAGGACGTGGCGTCCTCCTTTGAGCCGCTCGTTACGGCGCGGGACAAGACGCTGGAAACCGACGTCGCGCCGGGCATCGAGATGCGCGGCCTGCAGGAGTCCATTTACCGCCTTGTCACCATCCTCCTGGACAACGCCGTCAAGTACGGCAGCGAGAAGGGGACGATCCGCCTCGGCCTCGTCCTGCGGGGGAAAAACGCCGTTCTGACCGTCTCGAACCCCTGCCCGGGGCTTGACCCTGCGCTTATTCCAAAATATTTTGACCGTTTTTACCGCGCCGATGCATCCCGTTCGCGCGAGACCGGCGGCTCCGGGATCGGGCTTTCCGTCGCGAAGGCCATCGTGGAGCGACACCACGGCCGGATTTCTGCACAGTACGCGGACGATATTATCACCTTCGCCGCAACCTTTCCAAACGCCTGTATTTCCAATGCTTGACATATATTGACAGCGGGACGAAAAGACGCTATGATGTCTGTTATATATATTTTTGGAATGCAGCCTGCATGGAAAGGAAGCCTCCTCTTATGATGAATCTTGAATCCTTCAAAGCCGCCCGAAACGTCCTTTCGGGCGTCATCCTGGATACGAACCTCGTTTACAGCCCGGCCTTCTCCAAAGCAACCGGGAACCAGATTTACATTAAGCCGGAGAACATGCAGGTGACGGGCGCTTACAAGATCCGCGGCGCCTACTATAAAATCAGCACCCTGACCGACGAAGAGAAGGTGGCCGGCCTCGTTACGGCCTCCGCGGGGAACCACGCGCAGGGCGTGGCTTACGCCGCGCAGGCCGCGGGCGTTCCCGCGACCGTCGTGATGCCGACGACGACCCCGCTCGTAAAGGTCAACAACACCAAGGATTACGGCGCGAAGGTCGTTTTAAGCGGCGCGTCCTTCGACGATTCCGCCGCCCTGGCCGCGGACCTTGCCGCGCGCGAGCACCTGACCTACATCCATCCGTTCAACGACCTGGCCGTCGCCACCGGGCAGGGCACCATCGCCTATGAGATCTTCCAGTCCCTGCCCGATGTGGACATCATCCTCGTGCCCGTGGGGGGCGGCGGGCTCGCCGCCGGCGTCTCCACGCTGGCAAAGCTTCTCAACCCCAACGTGACGGTCATCGGCGTGGAGCCCGTGGGCGCAGCCTGCATGAAGGCGAGCCTCGCGGCCGGCCATGTGGTGACGCTCCCCAAGGCCGTGACCATCGCGGACGGCGTGGCGGTCAAGACGCCGGGCGACCAGGTGTTCCCATATATCCAGAAGAATCTGGACGACATCATCACCATCGAGGACGACGAGCTCGTGGACGCCTTCCTCGACATGACGGAAAAGCATAAGATGATCGTGGAGAACGCGGGGCTCCTGCCCGTCGCGGCGCTCTCCCATCTGGACGTGAAGGGCAAGAACATCGTGCCGGTCTTAACCGGCGGGAACATGGACGTTATCACGATGTCGTCCCTCATCCAGCACGGGCTCGTGCGGCGCGGGCGCGTTTTCACCTTCTCGGTGCAGCTCCCCGACCGCCCGGGCGAGCTTCTGCGCGTGGCGCAGATCGTCGCGGGGGAAAACGGCAACATCATCAAGCTCGATCACAACCAGTTCGTCTCCATCAACCGGCAGGACGCCGTGGAGCTGCGCGTGACGCTGGAGGCCTTCGGCCATGACCACAAGAAGGCCATCCTCGATGCGATGCGGGACGCCGGCTACGACGCCCGCGAGGTGTTCCCCTGCAACTTCTACGAGTAAAAACGCCGCGGGGGACGTTCCCCGCGGAGACAAAGCCGGGCAAACGCCCGGCTTTGATCGTCCATCGATCGGCTCCAAGAGTGACAGCCTCCCCCCTAGATACAAAGCCGCCGTGCGGCTTTGATACCCCCTCGCTTCCGCACGGCGGAAGCGGCCGCGGCCCCACGGCCGCGAGCAAAGGTGTCCTGCGGGGAAGTGAATTCCCCTCCGGACAAATTGAAGTTTAGTTCCGCCGTACGGCGGCGGAAACTCTGCGAGGCTTTTCGCCCGATTACAAGGCGCCCGAGGGTTCACTTCCCGGGCGCCTTTCTTTGAGAGGCCCGCAGGCCGAGCCCCTCCTCGTCGGAAAACAACAGAAAGAGCCGCCGGCGCATTGCGCCGGCGGCCTTCTACTTGTTTTGTTCCGTTCTATTCGAGGACCGCGCCCTTCGCGGCGGAGGTCACGGAGCGCGCGTAACGCCTGAGGTACCCGGTCGTGATGCGCGGCGGCGGGCAGACCCAGAGCGCGCGGCGGCGTTCCAGCTCCTCCTCGGGGACTTTCATGCTGATCGAACAGCGGGGGATGTCGATGGAGATCGTGTCCCCCTCCTGCACGAGCGCGATGGGGCCGCCGAGCGCCGCCTCGGGGGCGACGTGACCGATGGAGGCGCCGCGCGTGGCGCCGGAGAAGCGGCCGTCGGTGATGAGGGCGACGGATTTATCCAGCCCCATGCCCGCGATAGCGGAGGTGGGGTTTAACATCTCGCGCATGCCGGGGCCGCCCTTCGGGCCCTCGTAGCGGATGACGACGACGTCGCCGGCGCGGATCTTCCCCGCGAGGATGGCCGCGATGGCATCGTCCTCAGACTCGAAGACCCGCGCGGGGCCCTCGTGGACCATCATCTCCGGCGCGACGGCGGACTGCTTGACGACGGAGCCCTCCGGCGCGAGGTTCCCCTTGAGGACGGCGATGCCGCCGTAAGGGGAGAAGGGCGTTTCGATGGGCCGGATGACCTCGGGGTTGAGGTTTACGACGCCCTCGAGGTTCTCTGCGACGGTTTTGCCGGTAACGGTCATGAGGGAGGCGTCCAGGAGATTTTTCTTCGTGAGCTCGCGCATCACGGCCCAGACGCCGCCGGCCGCGTCGAGATCCTCCATAAAGGTCTCGCCCGCGGGCGCAAGGTGGCAGAGGTTGGGGGTCTTCGCGGAAATCCCGTTCGCCTCGTCCAGGCTCATCTCGACGCCCGCCTCGTGCGCGATGGCCGGCAGATGGAGCATCGAATTCGTGGAGCAGCCGAGCGCCATGTCCACGGTCTCCGCGTTGTGGAACGCGGCGGCGGTCATGATGTCGCGGGGTTTGATGTCCTTTTCCAGAAGCTCCATGATCTGCATACCCGCGTGCTTGGCCAGGCGCAGGCGCGCGGAGTAGACGGCGGGGATGGTGCCGTTGCCGCGCAGGGCCATGCCGAGCGCCTCGGTGAGGCAGTTCATGGAGTTGGCGGTGTACATCCCCGAGCAGGAGCCGCAGGTGGGGCAGACCGCGTCCTCATAGACCTCCAACCCCTCGTCGGAGAGTTTTCCCGCCGCATGCGCACCGACCGCCTCGAACATGTGCGAGAGGCAGGTGCGCCGCCCGTCGGGGAGCCGGCCGGCGAGCATCGGCCCGCCGGAGACGAAGATCGTGGGGATGTTGATCCGGGCGGCAACCATGAGAAGGCCGGGGACGTTCTTGTCGCAGTTGGGGACCATGACGAGCGCGTCGAACTGGTGCGCGAGGGCCATGGCCTCGGTGGAGTCCGCGATGAGCTCGCGCGTGACGAGGGAATATTTCATCCCCGTGTGGCCCATGGCGATGCCGTCGCAGACCGCGATGGCGGGGAAGGCGATGGGCGTGCCGCCCGCCATGCGGACGCCCGCCTTGACGGCTTCCACGACTTTGTCGAGGTACATGTGGCCGGGGACGATCTCGCTGTAGGAGTCCACAATGCCGATGAGGGGACGGTCGAGCTCCTCCCTGGTGAGGCCCAGGGCGTGAAAGAGCGAGCGGTGCGGCGCCTGCTGGGCGCCCCGCTTTACATTGTCGCTGCGCATGGTATTACCTCCTAGAAAGAAAAACGGCGGCGCCGCGGGTTCCCCGCGCGGGAAGGGGCGGGTATGCCCGGCGGACGGCCGCCGCTTTGAGATTCGGATGTCGGAAGGGCCCGGGGGGCTCAGTTGCTGGCGGTGTCCGGATCGGCGTCCTCGCCCCAGAGCATGTTCCGGCGCAGCTCGGCGCCCACGACCTCCATCGGATGGCGGGCGAGCATGGCGCGCTTGGAGTTGAAGAACGTGCGGCCGTTGCGGTTCTCCGCGATCCAGCGGCCGGCGAAGGAGCCGTCCTGAATGTCGGCGAGGACGGCTTTCATGTTGCGCTTGGTCTCCTCATAGGGCAGAACGCGCGTGCCGGAGACGTACTCGCCGTATTCGGCGGTGTCGGAGACGGAGTAGTTCATCATGGCGACGCCACCCTTATTGACGAGGTCGATGATGAGCTTCATCTCGTGGATGCACTCGAAATAGGCGTTCTCGGGCTCGTAGCCGGCCTCGACGAGCGTCTCGAAGCCGAGCTTCATGAGCTCCACCACGCCGCCGCAGAGGACGGCCTGCTCGCCGAAGAGGTCGGTCTCCGTCTCGTCCTTGAAGGTGGTCTCCATCACGCCCGCGCGCGCGCCGCCGATGCCCGCCACGTAGGCAAGGCCCAGTTTGTAGGCGTTGCCGGTGGGGTTCTGCTCCACGGCCAGGAGGCACGGCACGCCCTTGCCGGAGACGAACTGGCAAGGGCGTGCCGTGCCTCCTGGCCCAGTTTGTAGGCGTTGCCGGTGG
>DAOPLW010000034.1:0-7805 GCA_035391945.1 Oscillospiraceae bacterium
GCGCAGGCCGCTTTCCCAGGCGTCCGGCATTCTCTGCACGAGGCCCTCGAAGTGCTTCTGCACCGCCTCCAGAAAGGCCGGCGCGGAGGTGTTGAAGACATCCGGGAGCTGGACGATGAAAGCGGCCGTCTGGCTGATGAGCTTAACGAGGAGAAAGCCCAGCGCGGTGAGCACCAGCGCCACGAGGACCGCCGTCACGATGGGCGCGATCACGCGCCGGTTGAGCCCGCTGTGCTCGAGGATGCCGTTGATGGGCTTCTGGAGCAGCGTGGCGATGAGAAACGCAATCAGAAAAGGCAGGAACCAGGCCAGGACGTACGTGAGGACAAAATACAAGACTCCGAGTACCGTGATAATGAACAGCACATTGAGGATGAATCGGCGCTTGCTTCCCTGGGACACGACCCCGCCTCCTTTCTCCACGAAAAATTTCAGAACCGGGCCCTTTCCGCAGCGCGCTTCACATCAGCGGCGCGATCAGACGCAGCAGCCTCTGCAGCGCCTTGACGGGCAGGGGGCGACGGAGCCACTGCTCCAGCTTCACCTCGCGGGACGCGGCGATGATGCCGCGCAGATCGTCGCACACCTGGCTCACCGCGCCCGCGCCACACAGAAAAACACCGCACTCATAATGCATATGAAAGCTGCGGAAATCCATATTCACGCTGCCCACGACAGCCGTCTCGTCGTCGCAGACCACGCACTTGGCGTGAAGAAAGCCCGGCGTATACTCGAAAATCCGTACGCCGTGGGAGAGAAGCTGCCCATAATACGAATTGGCCACCACCTGGGTGTACCAGTGGTCGGGAATGGCGGGGAGCATCAGCCGCACGTCCACGCCGCTCTCGCCAGCGATGCACAGCGCGCGCATCATGACGTCATCCACCGCCAGATAGGGCGTGGTGATGTAGACATAGCGCCGGGCCGTGGACACGATCTCCATATAGAGCGTCTCGGCCGGGTCGTCGGGGTTGTTCATGGGGCCGTCGCAAAACGGCTGGCAGAAGCCTCCCGCCTCGCGCCGGAAAACCGGAAAGTAGCGCTCCCAGCCGTTGCGGTCCTCATGCGTGGTGAAGCTCCACATGCTCAGGAATATCTCGCACAGGCCCGCGACACCCTCGCCCTCGAGGCGGATGCCGGCGTCTTTCCAGTACCCGAAGCGCTTTACGATGTTCGCATATTCGTCGCCGATGTTCACGCCCCCCGTATAGGCCACGTGTCCGTCGACGACGGCGATCTTCTCATGGTTGCGGAAGTTGAGATACAGGCGGTTTATATAGCGGTGGACGGGGTTGAAGGAGGCCAGGCGGATCCCGGCGTCCTGGAGTTCGGCGGCCATCTGGTTGGACATGCGCAGGATGCTCCCGAAATCGTCGTAGAGCACGCGCACCTCCACGCCCTCGGTCACCTTCCGGCGCAGGATCGCCGCAATTTTCCCGAAAAGCTCACCCTCGCCGATGATGTAATACTCCAGGAAAATGAAATGCCGCGCCGCCTCCAGGTCCTCGAGCAGCCGCTTGAAATACGCCTCGCCCGTCGGGAAATATTCTATTTCGGTGTTCCGGAAGAGCGTAAAGCCATGGTTGTCGAGATAGGTTGCCGCGCGCTTCCACTGGGGATACTCCGCGCCAAACCGCCGGATGGCATGCGCGCTGTGCTCCGCGCCGCGTTTGCCCCGCAGGCGGCGGAACCAGGCCGCACTTTCCTTCTGGTGCGGAGAACCGCCGCCCCAGAGAAGATACATAATGACGCCCGCCACCGGCAGCACGAGGATGATGACCACCCACATGAGCCGGAACGTCGGCATCCCCTCGCGGTTGATAATGCCCACCACGCAGATGATGCCCATGAGCGAGAGCGCGAAGTAGACCATGGCCGCGTAGCGCGTGGCCCAGAATGCGACGGCGCAGACGATAAAGAACTGCAGCAGAACCAGAAGTGCGGTCAGGAAGATGCGCAGCGCACCGGCGATGCGGTTTTCCACCCGGTACCCTATTCTCTTTTTTTCAGGGCTATTCTTCATGTTCGTACTCCCAGTTTCTGTCTCTTTCTATCATACGTGGAAAGCGCGAAAAAAGCAAGAGTCAACCGCCCGCGGCTTTCCGATCGGGAGGGGGTTGCATATTTTGTAGAAACCAGTATAATCAAGTTATTATCCAAAGGGGGCGTCCGGATTGAAAATTGTCATTGTCGGCGGCGGTAAGGTCGGCTACACGCTGGCCGCGGGTCTCTCGGCCGAAGACCACGATATCACCATCGTCGACAACAACGAGGATGCCCTCAGGCGCGCCGGCGACACGCTGGACGTCATGTGCATCAAGGGGAACGGCGCCTCCGTTGCCACGCTCACCGATGCCGGCGCCGCGGATGCGGACGTCCTCATGGCCGTCACCAGCCAGGACGAAGTCAACATGCTCTGCTGCCTCCTGGCCAAGCGTCTGGGCGCCGGTTTCACCATCGCGCGGATCCGCGACGTGGCGTATTCCCGCGAACTCGACGTCCTCAAGCAGGGCGTGGGCCTGGACATGGTCATCAATCCCGAGCTCGCCACCGCGGTAGAGGTTTCGCGCCTCGTGCGCTTCCCCTCCGCGGACAACATCGAGACTTTCTGCCGCGGCCGCGTGGAGCTCGTGGGCTTCCGCACCCAAAAGGGCGATTTTCTCAACGGTCAGCCGCTCTCCGCGCTCACCCGCCATCTGCAGGGCCTCCCCGTCCTCGTCTGCGCCGTGGAGCGGGGCGAGGCGTTTTCCATCCCCAACGGCTCCTTCGTCGTCGAGCAGGGCGACATGGTCTACGTCATCGGCGAGCTCTACGGCATCGCGGCGTTTTTCCGCACGCTCGGGCGCTTGACGCCCAAAGCCAAAAACGTCCTCATGGTCGGCGGCGGGCGCATCGCCCACTATCTCGCCGAGATCCTCGATAAGCTCGGCATGAAGGTCAAGATCATCGAAAAGGATGCGGACCGCTGCCTGAGTCTCAGCGCGGAGCTCCCGAAGGCCCTCGTCCTCTGCGGGGACGGTACCGACCAGGAGCTTCTTGACGTGGAGAACCTGCGCGGCGTGGACGTCTTCCTCGCCATCACGGGCCACGACGAGGAGAATCTCATCACCGCCCTGTACGCCCGGCAGTGCGGCGTCGGGAAGGTGATCGCCAAGGCCAACCGGCAGAATTACGCGGGCGTGGCCCGGGCGGTCGGCATCGACAGCATCATCAGTCCCAAGCTCATCACCGCCAACGAGATCCTGCGGGTCGTGCGCGGCATGGAAAGCACCAAGGGCAGCGTCATGTCCACCCTCTACCGCATCGCCGGCGGCCGCGCCGAGGCCACCGAATTCGTCGCGGGCCCGTCCACGCGGAACCTGGGCGTGCCGCTCAAGAAGCTGCGCCTCAAGCCCGGCATCCTCCTGGCCGTCATCGTACACGGGAACACGCTGACCATCCCCGAAGGCAATTCCGTCCTCACCGAGGGCGACAGCGTCATCGTCATCGCCGCGGGCGGCGCCATCCGGGACCTCAACGACATCTACGCGGAGGGCCGGGCATGAATTACCGTATCGTACTCAAGCTCATCGGAAAGCTCCTGCTGGTGCTTGCGGCCGCCATGGCGCTGCCGCTCTGTGTCGCGCTGCTGTACCGCGAGACGCCCGTACCGTTTTTCCTCGCCATCGGCATCTCGCTTCTCTTCGGCTTCGTTCTCTCCGGCATTAAGGCGCCCGGCGGCTTTTTCGCCCGGGAGGGCTTTGTCGCCGTGGCCGCGATCTGGTTCGTTATGGGCGTTTTCGGCGCGCTGCCGTTCTATTTTTCCGGCTGGTTTTCCTCCTACGTGGACTGCTTTTTCGAGACCGTTTCCGGCTTTACCACCACGGGTGCGAGCATTCTCACCGCCATAGAGCCCCTGCCGCGCGGCATCCTTTTCTGGCGCTCCTTCACGCACTGGCTGGGCGGCATGGGCGTTTTGATCCTCGCGCTGGCGCTGCTGCCGAAACTGGGCCTTCGCACCTTCCATCTCATGCGCGCGGAGAGCCCCGGCCCCACCAAGAGCAAGCTGGTGCCCAAGCTCTCCGAGTCCTCCAAGATCCTCTACCTCATATACACCGCGCTGACCGCGGCGCTCGTCCTCGCCCTGCGCATCGCGGGCCTGCCGCTTTACGACGCCGCCGTCACCGCGTTCGGCACCGCCGGCACGGGCGGCTTTTCCGTCATGAACGCCAGCATCGGCGCTTATCACAATCCGGCCGCCGAAATCATTATAACCATTTTTCTCTTTCTCTTCTCCATGAATTTCACGCTCTATTTTCTGCTTCTGAGCGGCAAGATCAGGCAGGTCCTCAAAAGCAGTGAGCTAAGGCTCTTTTCCTTTCTCTGGTTCGCCGCGGCGGCGGTCCTTATCCTGGACATCCGCCCGCTCTACGAGACGCTGGGCGAGACCGTTCGCGCGGCCTTCTTCCAGGTGGCGACGATGATTTCCACCGCGGGCTTCGCCACGGCGGATTTCGACCTCTGGCCGTCCACAGCCAAAATGGTGCTCTTTCTCCTCATGGTCTGCGGCGCCTGCGCCGGTTCCACGGGCGGCGGCATCAAGGCCGGCCGCATCGTCATCTTTCTCAAATCCATCCGCCGCGAGGTGCAGCAGATCCTTCATCCGCGCTCGGTGTCCGTCGTCAAGCTCGACGGACACGCGCTCGACGAGGGCACCGTGCGCACGGCGCTCGTTTTCCTCGTGACCTATATCGCCATCGCCTTTCTCGGCGCGGTTTTCGTCGCGCAGGACGGCTTCTCCTTCGCCACCAACATCACGGCCGTCTTTTCCGCGCTCGGCAACATCGGCCCCGGCCTGGACATGGTCGGCTCGGCCGGGAACTTCGCCGCATTCTCCGCGCCGAGCAAGCTGCTCCTCTCCGTGTGCATGATCATGGGGCGCATCGAGATCTTCCCCATCCTCGTGCTCTTCAGCCCGCGCACCTGGAAGGTCAACTGACATCGCCGCATCAAGGGGATTTCGCGCCCCCGGCCACGGACGTCCGCCCGCCGCCGGGGGCGTTTCGCCGCCGCCTTTCGCGTCCGCGCCGTCCTGCAAATACCGCGATTTCGGTCCGCAAAGCGCAAGCGTTTCTCTTTCAGCCAATTTTTGTTAGAATCGTAAATTTTTCATCCGCAACGCCCCTTCTCCTTGTTCAAAACAGAAAAGAGACCGGATTTTCGAGTCAAAACACCAGGATTTGCTTGCAAAATTCGCCTTCTGTGGTACTATAATGTGTGCTGTTCATCGAATGTTCTTATTTTTATTGTAAGAGCACAGGCAAACGAAAAGGAGTTGGAACATTTTGGATAACCTGTTCTGGATCGGCTTTGTGGGCGCCATTCTGGCGCTTGTTTTCGCCTATGCGCAAAGCCGGAAGGTCCTGCGTTTTTCGGAGGGCACGGATCTCATGAAGAAGATCGCCTCCGCCATCCGCCAGGGAGCGAACGCCTACCTGCGCCGTCAGTACAAGACGGTCGCCAAGATCTTTGCGATCGTGTTCGTCGTTCTGCTGATTCTGGCGTGGACGAACCTTCTGGACAACTGGTTCATTCCGTTCGCTTTCCTCACCGGCGGCATCTACTCCGCGCTCGCCGGCTTCATCGGGATGAAAATCGCAACGAACGCCAACGCGCGCACCGCATACGCCGCGCACGAGAGCCTGGACCGCGGCCTGAACGTGGCCTTCTCCTCTGGCGCCGTCATGGGATTCACCGTTGTGGGGCTCGGCCTTCTGGATATCACGGTCTGGTTCCACATCCTCAAATACGCCGCCGGGTTCGACTCCGTCCACATCGCCCGGACGATGGTCATGTTCGGCATGGGCGCCTCCTTCATGGCCCTCTTCGCGCGCGTGGGCGGCGGCATCTTCACCAAGGCCGCTGACGTGGGCGCAGACCTCGTCGGCAAGGTTGAGGCCGGTATCCCGGAGGACGACCCCCGGAACCCCGCCACCATCTCGGACAACGTGGGCGACAACGTGGGCGACGTGGCCGGCATGGGCGCCGACCTCTACGAGAGCTACGTCGGCTCCATCCTCGCCACCTTCGCGCTGGGCGCGACCGCCTACGGCAACTGGAACGCCATGCTCCTGCCGCTGGCCATCGCCGTGGTCGGCGTCGTCTGCTCGCTTATCGGCACCTTCCTCATCCGCACGAAGGAGGAGGCCACGCAGCGCTCCCTCCTCGCCACGCTCCGCAAGGGCACCTACACCGCCGCGGTCCTCGCCGCCATCGCCGCGGCGCCGATCACCTACTACATTCTGGGCAACATGGGCGTTTACGTCGCCATCCTCGCGGGCCTGGTGGCCGGCTGCGCCATCGGCTACTTCACCGAGTACTACACCTCGGACACCTATAAGCCCACCCAGACTTTGGCCGACAGCACAGAGACCGGCGCCGCCACCACCATCATCGGCGGCATCTCCCTGGGCATGAAATCCACGGCGGCCCCCATCATCATCATCGGCATCGCCATCATCGTCTCCTTTGTCGCGGCCGGCGGCTCGCTTTCCACGAATGCGGCCAACTACGCCGACCTCTTCAGCCACGGCCTCTACGGCATCGGCATCGCGGCGGTCGGCATGCTCTCCACGCTCGGCATCACCCTCGCCACCGACGCCTACGGCCCCGTCGCCGACAACGCCGGCGGCATCGCCGAGATGAGCGGCCTGGGCGAGGAAGTCCGCAACCGCACGGACGCCCTCGACTCCCTGGGCAACACCACCGCCGCCACCGGCAAGGGCTTTGCCATCGGCTCGGCCGCGCTTACCGCACTCGCGCTCCTCGTCTCCTATGTGGACGTGGTCGAGGGCAAGATCCAGGGCGTCATCGACCTCTCCCTGACCAATCCCGCCGTCCTCGTGGGCATCTTCCTCGGCGCCATGCTGACCTTCATCTTTTCGGCCCTCACCATGAGCGGTGTGCAGCGCGCGGCGCAGAGCATTGTCATCGAGGTCCGCCGCCAGTTCCGCGAGATCGCGGGCATCATGGAGGGCAAAGCCGACCCGGACTACGCGGCGTGCGTCGACCTGTGCACCCGCGGCGCGCTGCATGAGATGGTCGTCCCCTCCCTCCTCGCCATCATCGTGCCCATCGTCACCGGCCTCATCCTCGGCGTCGAGGGCGTGGTCGGCCTCCTGGGCGGCGTGACCGTCACCGGCTTCGTCATGGCCGTTTTCATGGCCAACGCCGGCGGCGCCTGGGACAACGCCAAAAAGTATATCGAGGGCGGAGCGCACGGCGGCAAGGGTTCCCCCTGCCACAAGGCCGCCGTCATCGGCGACACCGTGGGCGATCCCTTCAAAGACACCTCCGGCCCGTCCCTCAACATTCTGATCAAGCTCGTCTCCACCGTCTCCATCGTCTTCTCCGGCCTCGTCGTGGCCTACAGCATCTTCTGAAATCGTACAAAACGGCCGCCGCACCCCGGTGCGGCGGCCGTTTTTTTGTACCGCCCTACAAAGCGGCGGGGCACTCTCTTGCCAAGAGGAAGCTTCGTTGTTATAATGGACAGGCTAAACGGACAGGAGGTCTCTCCATGGTAAGAATCACCACAGACGGCGTACTTTATCAAAACGGACATTTTATCCCTGCGGAAGGCGACGTGTCTGCGGCGCGCAGAAAGACCATCGCCTATGGCATCCTGCAGTCGCACAACCTTTCGGGCGACGAGATGCGCCTGCGCCTGCGCTTCGACGCCCTGGCCTCCCACGACATCACCTACGTCGGCATCATCCAGACCGCCCGCGCCAGCGGCATGACCGAATTCCCGGTTCCCTACGTCC
>DAOPLW010000035.1:0-7802 GCA_035391945.1 Oscillospiraceae bacterium
CCCCCACAGCGTCATGGTGCTGCGCCACGGGAAGGTCATCCTGGAGGGCTACTGGAAACCTTACTGCGCCGACTATCCGCAGGCGCTTTACTCCATGAGCAAGAGCATCGTCTCAACGGCCGTCGGCATGGCGGTGGGGGAAGGCCGTTTCAGGCTGAGCGACAAGCTCACGGACTTTTTCCCGCAGCGCGCCGCATCCCTCACGGCGAAGCTCTATACACCCATTACGGTCCGGCACCTTCTGACCATGAGCGCCGGCTCCACGTTTACCGAGATCGGCGCGTTTCTGGACGAGGATTGGGTTCGCGCGTACCTGGATGCGGAACTATTCTTCCAGCCGGGCAGCCGATTCCACTACAACAGCCTCAACAGCTATATGCTCTCCGCCATTATCCGGGAGCGCACGGGGGAGGGCCTCGTGGACTATCTGCGCCCCCGTCTTTGGGAGCCGCTGGGTATCACCGACGCCTGGTGGGAGAAAAGCCCGCACGGGATCGAAAAGGGAGGCTGGGGACTCAACCTCAAGACCGAGGATATCGCAAAGCTGGGGCAGCTCTATCTGCAAAAGGGGCGCTGGACCGTGGACGGCGAGGAGTGCCGGCTTCTGTCAGAGAACTGGGTACGCGCCGCGACCAAGCCGCAGATCCGCGCCGAGGAGGGCGACGGCTCGGACGGCTACGGCTATCAGATCTGGATGTGCGGAACGGATGGCGCTTACGAGTTCAACGGCGCCTTCGGACAGATCATGATGGTCGTTCCGCGCTACGATGTGGTCGTCGCCGTGACGGCGGGCGCCATCTGCTGCTTTCTCTCCGGCTCCCCGTCGGATACCATCCGCGAATTCTTCTTCAGGGACGATTTCTATGCCGCCGGGCCTCTGCCGCCCGACCGGAGCGGCGAACTCGGCCGCCTGACCGAGCGCCTGCGCGTCCTGTCCCTCAGCCCGCTGGATACGAGAGCGCAGCGGAAAAAGACGGCCGAGGTGCCGGAGAGCGCGATGCGGGTGAACGGCAGGCGCTTTGCCGTCAAAAACGGGGTCGCGGACATCCTGCCGCTGATCCAGCAGGTCATGCACAGCAACTACGCTTCCGCGCTCACCGCCGTGCGACTCGCGTTTACGGGCGGCGCCTGCCGTTTTACCGCCGTCGTGGACGGCGAGGAGAACACGCTGGAGGCGGGTCTGGACGGCGCGCCGCGCTATGCCGCCGCGCGCATCCGCGGGGAGACGTATTGGATCGGCGGACTCGGCGACTGGCTCCACGACGACCTGGGGCGCGATCTGCTCCTGCTGCGCTTTACCTTCGTGGAGACGCCCGATACGCGCATCATCCGCGTCGTATTCGACGGGCCGCGCCTTTTCCTGCGCTTCGACGAGGCGCCGGGGATGATGGAGTCCGTGAATATGCTCAGTACCCTCGTGGGAGAGAAAAGTCCCGTGACCGGCGGCATCCTCGGGTTTATCCAGAAAAGCAGCCAGACGGCGGAGATCGAGCGCAAAGTCATCACCCCCGCGGTGGAGGCAAACCTGGTGCCGCACCTGCCGTAAAGGACCGCCCGCCGTGAAATCCGCTCTTGACAAAGAGGCCTTTTATCACTATAATAAAGAACGTTCTCACGGCGCAGAACGTGCGGGAATGACTCAGTGGTAGAGTGTCACCTTGCCAAGGTGAAAGTCGCGGGTTCGAGTCCCGTTTCCCGCTCCAGAGGCATTTGGAAGATAGGAGCGCGTATGCGCGCTCCTATCCCTGTGTCCGGCGCCATGGCCAAGTGGTAAGGCAAGGGTCTGCAAAACCCTGACTCCCCGGTTCAAATCCGGGTGGCGCCTCCAGAAACGAAACGACACCCGGTCGGGTGTCGTTTCATTTTTACTTCGGGCGCAGGGAATGAAAAAGAAGCCGGCTCTGCCGGCTCCTTTTGTTACAGTACTTTCGAGAGGAAATCCTTCGTGCGCTGGTGGGTCGGCGCGGAGAAGATCCGTTCGGGTACGCCCTCCTCCACGATGGCGCCGCCGTCCATGAAGACCACGCGGTCGCCCACTTCGCGGGCGAAACCCATCTCGTGCGTTACGACGGCCATCGTCATGCCGTCAAGCGCGAGCTGTTTCATGACGTCGAGCACCTCACCGACCATCTCCGGGTCGAGCGCGCTCGTGGGTTCGTCGAAGAGCATGACCTCCGGGTTCATGCTAAGCGCCCGCACAATGGCCACGCGCTGCTTCTGACCGCCGGAGAGCTGGGAGGGGTAGGCGTCTGCCCGGTCGGAGAGACCCACGCGCGCGAGAAGCGCGCGCGCCTCCGACTCCGCCTCCGCGGGAGAGCGGTGCAGAAGCTTCATGGGTGCGAGCGTCATGTTTCTCAGCACCGTCATATGCGGGAAGAGATTGAAATGCTGGAAGACCATACCCATTTTCCGGCGGTGGAGGTTGATGTCCGCCTTCGGGTCGGTGATGTCCGCGCCTTCGAAGAAGACCCGGCCGTGCGTGGGGGTTTCCAGGAGATTCAGGCAGCGCAGCAGCGTCGACTTCCCGCTGCCGGAGGGGCCGATGATGACCAGCACCTCACCGCGCGCGATTTGGAGGTCCACGCCGGTAAGCGCCTTGATCGCACCGCCCGCGAAGTGCTTCTCCAGGCCTTCGACCCGAATGATCGCCTCAGTGCTCACTGGTCCTCAGCCTCCTCTCCAGTTTCCCCATGAGCCAGGTGAAGAACATCACCATAATGAGATAGACGGCCGCCGCGCCCAGAAGCGGCATAAAGTCCTGATAGCTCACGCCGCGGATGATGTTCGCCGCGCGCGTGAGATCCGTCAGGCCCACGTAGCCCGCTACAGCCGTTTCCTTAAGCAGGACGATGAATTCGTTGACGAGCGTGGGAAGCACGACCTTGAATGCCTGCGGCAGAATAATGTACCACATGGTCTGCGTATAGCCGAAGCCGAGGCTGCGCCCGGCTTCGAACTGGCCGCCCTCGATGGACATGATGCCGCCGCGGATGATCTCCGCCACATAGGCCCCCGAATTGACGCCGAAAGCGACGACGCCGGCGAACATCTTGTTGTTGGAGTTGGCCATGATCACAAAGAAGATGATCATGATCTGCACGACGACAGGCGTGCCGCGGATCACGGTGAGATACACCTTGGAGACGGCGTTGGCAAGCCCGAGCAGAAATTTGCCGGGGCTGAGAGGCTGCCCCGCGCCGTATTTGTCCCACGACACGCGCACGAGCGCCACCACGACGCCAAGCGCGATGCCGAGAAGGAGCGCCAGGAAGGTGAGCTTCAGTGTGTTTCCGAGCCCCTTTACAAAGATCAGGTAGCGGTCGTCGTAAATAAAAGATTTAAAAAACGCGTAGCACTGGTCGTATGCCCATTTCGGCAGGCTCAGGATCCAGTCGGGCGCGGTGGCCAGCCATTCCTGCATGACCGCGCTTTGATTCACGCAGCATCATCTCCTTCCAGAAAAGCCCAAAACAAGGGGCGGGAATCCCGCCCCTTGTCCGCAGAGGTTCGATTTTGAGAAACAGGTTCAGGCAGCCGGGATGTACTTGTCCACAATGCTCTGGACGGTGCCGTCCGCTATGAGCGCCTCAAGCGCCGCCTTGACCTCGTCGTAAAGCGCCGTGTTGTCCTTGGCGATGGCGATGGCGTAGTCCTCCAGGGCGTACTCGGTGTCCAAGATCTTCAGGCCCTCGTTATTGGCCACGAACACCTTGGCCGGCTCGTTGTCGATGACGACGCAGTCCACCTTGCCGTCCTTGAGCGCCATAACGGCGTCCGCGCCCTTGTTGTAGCGGTCGACGGTGCCCAGGCCCTCGTCCTCGATGTCCCAGGTGCAGTAGAGGTCGCCGGTGGTGGCAAGCTGCACGCCGATGGTGTAGTTCTGATCGCCGAAGAGATCATCGACCGTGGTGATGGGGCTGTCTTCGGGAACGATGACGACCTGCACGCCGGTGGCGTAGCTGGTGGTGAAGTTGACTTCCTCCAGACGCTCGTCAGTGACGGTCATGCCGGCCATGCCGATGTCGATCTTTCCGCTCTTGACGGAGGGGATGACGGAGTCGAAGTCCATGTCCTCGATGACGAGTTCCAGGCCGAGTTTCTCGGCGATGGCGGCGGCGACTTCCGCGTCGATGCCGACGACCGTGTTGCCCTCGTAGTATTCATAGGGAGGGAACTCCGCGTTGGTGCCCATGGTGAGTTTGCCTTCCGTGACCGTGGCGAGCGCTGCGGGAGCCTCTGACACAGGGGCTTCGGAAGCGGGGGCCTGGGATGCGGGCGTCTCGGTCTTGGTGCAGCCGGCAAAGAGAGCAAGAGCCAGGACCAGGACCAGAGACAGGGAAATAATCTTCTTCATTTTCATTCCATATCGCTCCTTAAGCAGTTTGAACCATTGGTTCATCGTACATGATTATACGGCATATATACAGAAAAGGCAACCGTCATTTTGCTGATTTTATGCAAGTATACTGGTGTAAATTGAGCAAAGGACAAAAATATGCTGCATATATTTCTGAATATACAATTGGGGAGAGAGGAGCGCGCCTGCGCTCCTCTCTCCCCAAAATATGCCTGTCTTATTGAATATGGACGTGGTTGTTGATGTGGTCCTGGCAGTAGCAGTAATAGCCGTAGCATTTGGAGCAGTAGCGGAATTCGAGATCGGGATAGTCCGTGTCCGTCCTGCCGCAGACGGCGCACTTGTGGAGGTATCCCTTCGATTCCTTGGCGGCTTTCGCGGCGGATCGGAACTGGACCGTCTTGCGTTTCTGCTTCATCTGCCGCGCGCCGGAGCCGAAGCGCTCGAGGATCTCGCCGCCGAAGAAGAGCAGGTAGTTGAGGATCGCGATGATCGGCATGAGCCTGTAAAAGCCGCTCATGCTGATAACGCCCCAGGCGAAGAGAGCCGCGTCCACCCAGGCCAGCCATTTGATTTTGACGGGGAGGATGAACCAGAGCAGGACCTGCATGTCCGGATAGAGGGAGGCCACCGCGAAGAACATCGAGAGATTGAGATAGTGGGCGACGAGTCCCGTCATGCCGAAGACGAAGCCGAGGATGATATGGAAAAGCACGCCCGCGAAGTAAAAGAGATTGAACTTCGCGGTGCCCCAGTGGCTTTCCAAAAGCGAGCCGATGAAGAAATAAAAGTAGAGCGCGAGCGCGGTGAAGAGAATATTGCCGTAGATCGGGATAAAGATCCAGCTCACAAGCCGCCAGACCTGTCCGTGCAGGATGAGAGAGGGGGAGAAGTAGAGATAATAGACGAACGTTCCGGTGCGGTCGATCATGTCCAGGAGATAGACGGCCGCGCTGATAAAGACGATGTAGCGCATCAGGTTCGGAATGCCGAACCGCGGATGCCGGTAACAGAACCGATCGATCATCTGGTTAAACGCGCGCATGACGAGCCTCCTTTGCGGGATTTTTGCTTCGGTTAAATATTGTACCCCATTTTATCCGCCGCGTCCATAGACAAATCGTAAACTCCGCATCCGGAACGCGCGTTGACAGAAAATGGCGGGTGCGGTATCATGGCGGAAGGAAGAAATCTGTCGAAGGAGAGACGACATGAGAACAAAACGAACGCTGGCCCTGCTGCTTTCGGCGCTGACCCTGACGCTTCTTGTGGCCGGCTGCGGGGAAAAGGCGGAGCAGCCGAGCCCCACGCCGACCGAAACGGCGGAGCCTACGCCGTCCCCGTCCCCGACGCCGGAACCGACGCCGCAGTATGTCAATCCGCTCACGGGGATGCCCCAGGAGACGGACACCTCTCAGGAGCGGCCCATCGCCATTATGCTCAACAACCTGAAAAAGGCCACGCCGCAGTACGGCGTCTCGCAGGCCGACCTGATCTATGAGGTACCGGCGGAGGGCGGCATCACGCGGATGCTGGCCGTCTTCCAGAGCGTGGAGGGCGTGGGCGACATCGGCAGCGTGCGCAGCACAAGGACCTACTATTTGGACCTCGCGCAGGGGCTCGATGCGGTGCTGCTCCATGCGGGGGCGAGCTGGCAGGCCTCCGAGGCGATCAAGGAGCGGGGCGTCACTTCCGTGGACTGTCTCACCGGCTCCTACGAGGGCACCCTCTTCTGGCGGGACCCGGAGCGCAGGAAGAACGTCGGCTTCGAGCACAGCGTCTTCACTTCGGGGGAAAAGATCACCTCTCTCTGGCCCACCTATAAATTCCGCAAGGAGCATAACGAGGGCTATACCTATGAGATGGAGTTCGCCGACGACGGCACGCCGGACGGCGCGGCCGCCCTGCGCATCACGGTGCGGTTTTCAAGCTACAAGACGGGCGTTTTCACTTACGACGCGGAAAGCGGCCGCTACCTCATCGAGCAGTACGGCGCGCCCTATGTGGACGGGAACACCGGGGAGCAGGTGGGCGTGACGAACGTCCTCGTTCTGCGCACGGAGATCGGCGCCCTGGAAAACGACTACTACGGCCGGCTTGACGTGGATCTCGTCGGCAGCGGCGAAGGCTTTTACGCCTGCGGCGGGAAGTACGTGGATATCGTCTGGAGCAAGGATTCCCCGGACGACCAGTTTGTCTATACGCTGGAGGACGGGAGCCCCGTGGTCTTCGGCCGCGGGACGAGCTACATCAATATCATCAGCAAAACCGCCGAAACCACGATCGGAGACGCGGTCTCGTAAATGGGGTTTTATGTGCCAGGCGCAGCATGATTGATATGGAAGAGCGCGGCGCCGGAAGGGTTCCCGCATACGGAGCGCCCCGGCCCGTTTCATGCCGCCCGCAGCGCTGCGGGTAGCATGACCGGTTTTGCTATGCTTTTGCAAAGCAGAAAAAGAGGTGCGGCGCGGAGAAAATCTCCGCGCCGCACCTCTTTTTGCCTTCCGCATAGACTGGTAATGCAGAAAACCATCTGTTTCAGTCAGCCTGTGAATCTTACTTGGGAGGTTATACCATGCCTGAAAGGGTTTTGCCGGGCCCGGTGCCAGAGGGCACTCCGCCCATCCGCGAGGCCGTTTGCGTCCACACCCGCAAGGTGTACGGCATGTGCCGGGAGAAGGATTGCATCGAGGACCTGCGGCTTTATCCCACGCGGTGCTCCGTTCCTGTCATCCAGCGCGCGCTGAGCCTGAAGGCCGGGAAGGCCGAATTGCTCTACGCGCACGCCGATGTGGAGCCCATCGGCTTTAACCGCGGCTATTACACCGTGGACGTACGCTATTACTATCGTGTTACCGCCGAGGCCTTCATCGGCGCGCCGAGGCCCGTCGAGGTCGCCGGCATGTGCATCTTCGACAAGCGCGTGATCCTCTATGGCAGCGAAGGTTCTGCCAAGGTCTTTACATCCGACGTCCCGTTTGACGCCTCAAGCCTGTTCCGCTCCGACCAGGGCAGCATGCCCATCGCGGTGGTGGAGGCGGTCGACCCTCTGGTCCTAAGCATCAAACTGGTGGACAGCACCGCCGTTCCCTGCGCGGAGGAAATCACAGAACTTCCGCCGTTTGTCGGCGTCGCGTTCGACAGCGAGCTCGCATTCGATACCGCCGCGCGCACGGCCTACGTCACGCTGGGCCAGTTTTCCATCCTGCGCCTGGAACGCGACGTGCAGCTGCTCATGCCCGCCTATGATTACTGTGTGCCGGAGCACGAGTGCAACTGCGGCGGCGAGGAGGATCCCTGCGAGATCTTCCGCCATGTCCATTTCCCCGTGGACGAATTTTTCCCGCCCGACGGCGCAGCTCCGGAGGGCTGCCGCGCCAACGAAACCGAATAAACGCAGCGTAAAAACCGCATGACCGCCGGCTCCTGCTCCAGGGAGTCGGCG
>DAOPLW010000036.1:0-7771 GCA_035391945.1 Oscillospiraceae bacterium
CCTCGTAAAAAGAGGGCAGCCCCGTGGCGGATTACGCGCCGACAATCTCGTTGAGTTTTGCCAGTACCTTCTCCACGTCCACACCGTGGACCTGGCAGGCTTCCTCAATGCTCTCCCCGCGGCTGGCGGGGCAGCCCAGGCAGTGCATCCCGATGGCGAAGAACACATCGGCGGTCGCCGGATCTTTCTCGAGCACTTCGCCGATGACCATGTCTTTCGTAATGGCAGCCATTTTTACGTCCTCCATTTTTTACTTTCTAACGGGAGCGGGGGCGTCCGATTCCGGACGCCCCCGCTGGTTCTGCACAGAATCAGCCGCCGTTCTCTCTCATGCGAGCGAAGCATTCGCTGCAG
The DNA here is from genome assembly GCA_035391945.1 of Oscillospiraceae bacterium. Lineage (GTDB taxonomy): Bacteria > Bacillota > Clostridia > Oscillospirales > Oscillospiraceae > DAOPLW01. The sequence continues at coordinate 355 of DAOPLW010000036.1, forward strand.
TATACCGGCCTGTCGGACTTCGGCTCGAAGGGAACCTTGGCCTCGCCGCCGCAGGCGGCGCAGACAGCCGTGAAATACTCTCTGGGAGCGCGGGCCGCATTCTTGCGGGCATCGCGGCAGGGCTTGCAGCGCTGCGGCTCGTTCTGGAAGCCGCGCTCAGCATAGAACTCCTGCTCTCCGGCGGTGAATACGAACTCCTGTCCGCATTCCTTGCAAACCAGTGTCTTGTCCTCGTACATGTTTTTACCCTCTCTTTGACAAAATCTTACCCTCACCGGAACACGCCGGAGCTTCCGCGCATGGTTTTCCACGCGCTGGGTATCTATGCGATCAGCTCTTGCTGATATCGCCGGGAATCTGGTGCCGGGCCAGCTTTCGCCGGATCCGCTGCACCGCATTGTCCACCGATTTCGTGGAACGGCCCACCTGAGCGGCAATCTCCAGATAGGAACTGCCCCGCAGATAAAGCTTAAGCACCTTTGCTTCGAAACCGGACAACTCGCCGCGCAGCACGCCCAAGAGTTCCCGCCGCTCCTCCCTGCCGATAATCAGCACTTCGGGGTCGCGGGCTTTTGCGCCTGGGTCAGGCATCTCGTCAAACAGAGGGGTTTCAAAGGAAATGGAATCATTGAGTGGAAGATGTTTATCGCGGTTTGCCGCCCGAATGGCGGAATACAGTCTGTGCCGGATACAGAGCTCAGCATAAGTCTTAAAAGAAGCCGCCTTGTCCGCATCGTAATCACGAATGGCCTTGAGCAGCCCGAGCATACCCTCCTGGGTCAGGTCCTCGCTATCGGCTCCGGCAAGAAAATACGGTCTCGCGCAAATGCGCACCAAGCGCGCATAGCGCACCACCAGGGTCTCCTCCGCGGTACGGTCGCCGGTCGCCGCGCGACGGCAAAGCTCACTATCGCCCGGTTCGTTTTGACCGTGAGGAAAAGCCATCTTTCCTTTCTCCTCGCACATTATATGCAAATTACACGGCTCCTGTCAAGTAATTTGTATAAATTATTTTATGTTTATCCCTTGTAATTAAAGGGTTTTGACGAAATTCGCCAATTTTTCCGCGCAATTTTTCGCATCTTCCGCGGATACGGCCTCCACCATGACACGAATCAGCGACTCCGTCCCGGACGGCCTGACCAGGATCCGGCCTCCGCCGGGGAGCTCCGCCTCGGCCCGCCGGACGGCTTCGGAGAGCGCTTCCGACGCCTTGATGCGCTGCTTTGCCGCGTTGTCCGGCACGGCGACGTTCACCTGTACCTGCGGGTAACGCGGCACCGCCGCGGCGATCTGCGAAGCGGTCCGGCCGGAGGCGCAGAGGATCTGGAGGAACTGCAGCGCGGCGAGCTGTCCGTCGCCGGTGGTGGCGTGGTTCCGGAAGATGAGGTGCCCGCTCTGCTCGCCGCCCAGGACGAACCCGCCCTCGAGCATCCGCTCGAGCACATAGCGGTCGCCCACGTCGGTGCAAAGGAGCGTCAGGCCGTGCTCCTTTGCAAAAAGATGCAGTCCTATATTCGACATCACCGTGGCAACGATGGTGTCGCCGGGAAGCGCGCCCTCTTCGCGCAGCGCGAGGGCGCATACGCCCATGATGACGTCGCCGTCGAGCTCCTTTCCCGTTTCGTCCACGATGAGGCAGCGGTCCGCGTCCCCGTCGAAGGCGACGCCCAGGTCGTAGCCGCCCTCGCGGACGACGGCGCACAGCCCCTCCAGATGGGTCGAGCCGCAGCCGGCGTTGATGTTCACGCCGTCCGGCGTGGCGTTGTAGAGATCGACGTCCAGCGGGAACGCGCCGAAGAGCTCCGCCGCCGTGGTCGTGGCCGCGCCGTTGGCGCAGTCCACCGCGATGCGCAGGCCCGAGATCGGCGTTTTGACGGTCGAGATCAGGTGCTCTATGTACCGGCGGCTCTCCTGCCGGTCCCCGTAAAGAACGCGGCCGATGTCGCCCTTCGTCTTGATGGGAAGCGGCTCGCCGGAGAGAATGAGTGTTTCGATGCGCTCTTCGAGCGCGTCGGAGAGCTTGTAGCCCTCGCCGCTGAAGATTTTGATTCCGTTGTGTTCGAAGGGGTTGTGCGAGGCGGAGATGACCACGCCCGCGTCCGCCTTTTCATGCACGGTCAGATACGCCACGGCGGGCGTCGGGATGACGCCCAGGTGCAGCACGTCCGCGCCGCAGGCGCAAAGCCCCGCGATAAGCGCGCTCTCCAGCATGTCGCCGGAGATGCGCGTGTCCTTCCCGATGGTAAAAAGCGCCCGGCCGTGCTTCTCCTCCGTGAGGACGATGGCCGCGGCCTGCCCGACCCGATAGGCCATTTCCGCGGTCATTTCCTCGTTGGCCACGCCGCGGATCCCATCGGTTCCGAATAATACGCCCATTCTGTGTGTTCTCTCCCAAATCAAATTTGCAGTTCGATCTGCTCCTGTCCGGTAAACGCGATACCGAGATGGCCGTAGGCCCGTTTCGTCACGCAGCGCCCGCGCGGGGTGCGCGTGAGAAAGCCCTGCTGCATGAGGTAGGGCTCGTAGACATCCTCGAGCGTGACGGCCTCCTCGTTGATGGTGGCCGCCAGCGTCTCGAGCCCCACGGGGCCCCCGCCGTAATTTTCAATGATGCTGCGCAGCATCCGCCGGTCGACGTTGTCCAGGCCCAGCGCGTCCACCTCCAGGGCGCCGAGCGCCCCGTCCGCGACCGCGCGCGTGATGACGCCCCCCGCGCGCACCTGCGCGAAATCGCGCACGCGGCGCAGCATTCGGTTGGCGATGCGCGGCGTGCCGCGGGAGCGCGAGGCGATCTCCCACGCGCCGTCCGGCACGATCTCCACGCCGAGGATCGCCGCGCTGCGCGTGACGATCTCCATGAGCTCCTGCGGGCTGTAGAGCTCCAGGCGCAGCGTGACGCCGAAGCGGTCGCGCAGGGGCGCGGAGAGCTGGCCGGCCCGGGTCGTGGCGCCGATGAGGGTGAATTTTGGAAGGTCCAGACGGATGGAGTTGGCCGATGGACCTTTCCCGATGATGATGTCGATGGCGTAGTCCTCCATCGCGGGATAGAGGATCTCTTCCACGGCGCGGTTGAGCCGGTGGATCTCGTCGACGAAGAGGATGTCGTTCGGTCCGAGGTTCGTGAGAAGCGCCGCGAGGTCGCCCGCCTTCTCGATGGCGGGGCCGGAGGTGATGCGGATGTTCACGCCCATCTCGTTCGCAATGATGCCGGCGAGCGTCGTCTTGCCGAGGCCCGGAGGGCCGTGGAGCAGGACGTGGTCGAGCGGCTCGCCGCGTCCCCGCGCCGCCTCGATGAAGACCGAGAGGTTTTCCTTCGCCTTCTCCTGCCCGATGTACTCCGCGAGCGTACGCGGCCGGAGGGAATATTCGTTCTCGTCGCTGCGGAGAAGCGAGGTGCTCACCACCGGCTCCTGCGTCGTAAAACCCTGATCAGAAAAGTCTATGCTCATAAAATCCCTCCCAGTACGGGCGCCCCGGCTTTATTTCAGCATCCGCTTGAGGGCCTGCCGGACGATCTCCTCCAGAGGCAGGCTCTCCATATCGATCCCCTTGAGCGCGATGCCGATGTCGCTCTGGGAATAGCCCAGAACGGCCAGGGCCGCCGCGGCCTCGGCGGGTTTTCCGCCCGCGCCCGGAAGCGCCGCAGCGCCTGGAAGGCCGGCGGCCGCGTCCGGCTGCTCTTTGGCGATCTTGTCCTTGAGTTCGAGGATCACCCGCTGGGCGATGCGCTTTCCGATGCCGGGCGCGACCGTGAGCGCCCGCTCGTCGCCGGTGATGATGGCCGTGGCGAGTTGTGCGGGCGAGCTCGAGGAGAGGATGGAAAGCGCCGCCTTCGGCCCCACGCCGGAGACGCCGATGAGGAGCTTGAAACAGCTCAGTTCCTCCTGCGTGAGAAAGCCGTAGAGGTCGAAGACGTCCTCGCGGACGTAGAGATGCGTGTAGAGCCGCGCCTTCTCCCCCCGCTTGAGCCCCGAAAGGGTCCGCAGTGAGGTGAGGCAGGCGTAGCCCACGCCTCCGCAGTCGATGACCGCGAGGTTCCCACCCAGATGCGCGACCGAGCCGTCAAGATAATAGAACATCCGTTACCAGCCTCCGTTAAGGAGAGATGCCGCCGTGCCCGCGGGAAAAGATGCGCTTCCCGCGCGGGCGGGGCCTCCTGCCCTCAATCACACGGGAAACAGCTTAAGACAGAGTCCCTGGGGTTCCGGCGCGGGCGGGGCCTCCTGCCCGGAGGGCCGTCCGCGGGAAGCCGGAAGTGCAGCCGAGCGGCGGGAAGGGAGGGGCCTCCCCCCTTCCCCGGAAAATGACCGCGCCCTGTGCGGCGCGGTCCCTAAGCCTGTCCCGTGAGGAGCGAGGTGGCCGACCGCGCGTGGCACAGCGCGATCGCGAGCGCGTCCGCGGCATCGTCCGGCCGCGGGATCTCGTCCAGCTTCAGAAGCCGCTGGGTCATTTTCATGACCTGCAGTTTCTGCGCGCCGCCGTAGCCCGTGACGGCCTGCTTGACCTGCATGGGCTTGTACTCAAAGACGGGAATCCCCTGCTTTTCCGCGGTCAGGAGAATGACGCCCCTTGCGTGGGCCACGGCGATGCCCGTGGTCACGTTCTTGCTGAAGAAGAGCTCCTCCACCGCGACGGCGTCGGGCGAAAACTGCCCGATGAGCGCGGTGAGGTCCTCTTCGATCTGCAGAAGCCTTCGGGAGAGCGCGAGCCCCGCCGGGGTGGTGATGGCGCCGTAGCGCAGGACAGTCTGCACGCCGCGCCCCGCGCGGACGAGCCCGAAGCCGACCGTCGCGACGCCCGGGTCGATGCCCAGAATGTCCACGCCGCAACTCCCCCTTTTACACTAAATAGTATCATACCAAAAAACGGAGCCGGACGCAACAGGAATTCACCCGCGCCCGGCCCCGCGCCATTTTTCCGCACGAATCCTAAATCCGCCACGCCTCCACCCGCGCAAGAAGGAAGTAGCCGGCAAAAACGCCGCCCATGCGTAGGCGGCGGCGCTCGCGCCGAGAGGCCCCACGAGCCGCTTCCGGTAAATCCGGATCTCACTGTACACGACGACCGCTTCCGCCGGCAGCATGGCGAGCATCGCGCCGAAATTCCCCCAGCGCAGAAAAATAAGTCCCACCGTCGCGGTGAGAAAGAGCTGCGTGGCGAGGTTCGTGAGAAGGAACACCCTGCCGTTTTCCCGCAGGCGGAAACCGAAAAGAAGCAGCCAGAGCCCCTCCAGCAGCAGCGTTATGGAAAAAGTCATGCAAAATTGCTTCCCCAGCGCCAACGGGAGGAACGGCACTGTGAGCGCCCCGGTCTCCGCGTCGAGTGTGACGGTGCTCTGCAGCACAATCCTTGTATACAGCTCGGTGACGGTGACCGAGCCGTCCGCACGTACCAGAATGACGCGGAAAGTCTCCGGCACACCGAGATAAGGCGCTGGGAATTGAATCCACACCGGTTTTCACGGGCGTATTCCTGCCCGAACTTCGAAAAAACTTGTAAATACGGCAGTATTCACCGCGTGGTTATGTCCGCCCGGACAGAAACCCACTCCGTGAAAACTGTTTCGCACCTGTCGTTGAGCAATTCCCGGATGATTTTCGCCGCGGCGGACGCAGCCTTGCTGCCGCCAGGCAAGGACAACAAGGTGAAAAGCGCTGGGAAGAGCCACCGACAGGCGGTGCGGGTTCGATTTCCGGCGCCTTAGCCGAAAGTGTGCCGCATCGCGCTTCCGTCCGGCACGCCGGTCAGGCTCCCCCACATCGGCGGCATGGTTCCGCCCGCCAGCGCCGGGTGCCAGCCCGCGTCCTCAAGCGAAAAAAGCGCGGCGAGCATCGTGGGGTCGCAGGAGTCCCGCGTCTCCCGCAGGTTGTCGTAATCGCCCTCCCCCTCGTAGAGGAGGTCCAGGTAATAGACCGCCGGCGGGTTTACGACGCGGACGGTAACTTCCGGCTTCGGGCCCGCGTCCGCCGCGGCCGTGACTGCGAGGATCGGCAGCAGGACAAAGAGCAGACATGCGGCGTAGAACCGCGCAGTTCTTTTCATCCCATTTTCTCTTTTTTTCTGTCAGACGAAAAAAAGAAAGATAAAGTTCCTTGCGTTTCCAGGCGGCGGGCGCTATAATAAGAAAAATTTACGCCGAAAGGGAGGATTCTCATGAAAACCATTCTTTCCACGCCGCAGGCGCCCGCCGCCATCGGTCCGTATTCGCAGGGCACCGCCGCGGGTGGGTTCGTCTTTACCTCCGGCCAGCTCGGCCTTGACCCCGCTACGGGCGCTTTCGCCGGCGCGGATGTGGAGAGCCAGGCCCGCCGGTCCCTGGAAAACATCAAGGCCATTCTGGAGGCGGCGGGACTTTCCACCGCGGACGTGGTCAAGACCACGGTCTTCCTCGCCGACATGAACGACTTCGGCGCGGTAAACGCCGTCTACGCGACCTACTTCCCGGAAAACCCGCCTGCGCGCTCCTGTTTCCAGGTCGCCGCGCTCCCCAAGGGCGGACTCGTGGAGATCGAAGCGGTCGCGTGCCGCTAGGCTTCTGACCGCAAAGCTTCGCACGGCCGCATCGCGCCGTGATGCGTGCCAAAACCGGGCCGCGCGAAGTCTCCGTCATCCCTTGGCGGTCGCCCCGCGGGGCAAACCGGTGGGGAGGGCATCTGTTTTTCCCGCGCTTTCACAGCAAAAGCCGGAGGCAACGCGTTGCCTCCGGCTTTTATTTTTTGTCATGCTCTGGGATGCGCCTTGGTGTAGACGTCCTTGAGCTTCTGGTTGACAAGCTGCGTATAGATCTGCGTGGAGGAGATGTCCGCGTGGCCCAGCATCTCCTGGATGGAGCGCAGGTCCGCGCCGTTTTCGAGAAGGTGCGCCGCAAACGAGTGGCGCAGGGTGTGGGGCGTGATCTCCTTCTGGATGCCGGCCTTCTCCTGGTAGTGCTTGACGATCTTCCAGAAGCCCTGCCGGCTCATGCGCTCGCCGCTCATGTTGACGAAGAGCGCCGTCTCCTCCGCGAGCTCGACCATCTGCGGCCGGATGTTGGTGACATACTCCGAAAGGGCCTTGACCGCCGCGGGATAGAGCGGAATGGTGCGTTCTCTCTTTCTTCCGTCGCAGTGGACGAAACCCGCCGCGAGATTGAGGTCGTTCAGATTCAGCCCGATGAGCTCCGACACGCGGATGCCCGTGGCGTAAAGCAGCTCCAGCATGGCGTGGTCGCGGTAGCCCTTGAGATCGGTGCACTGCGGCTGGTCCAGGAAGAGCCCCACCTCGCGGCTGGTCAGAATCTGCGGGAGCTTGCGCTCCACGCGCTCCGTGGTGACCTGGCGCGCGGGGTTCGATTCGACGGCCTGCACCTGCATCAGATACGTATAGAAGGACTTGAGCGACGCCACCGAGCGCGTCACCGTGGCGACGGATTTTC
>DAOPLW010000037.1:0-7699 GCA_035391945.1 Oscillospiraceae bacterium
GCCGGAAGCGAGCTCCACGCCGCTGTAATGGTTGCGCACGCCGATAATGAGCGAGTTGATCATGGTCGGAAGCCGCGAGACGATGCTCGCGAAGAGGATGATCGAGATGCCGTTGCCGATGCCGAATTCCGTGATCTGCTCGCCCACCCACATGAGGAATGTGGACCCGGCCACAAACGTGACCACGATGACGACCGCCGCCCAGGCGGAGGTGTCGGAGAGCATGCTGTAGCGGCTGATGAGCGTGTAGTAGCCGAAACCCTGCAGCAGCGCGATAGCCACGGTGGAGTAGCGCGTGATGTCGTTGAGTTTCTTCTTGCCTTCCTCGCCGCCGTCCTTCTGCAGCCGCTCCAGGGCCGGGATAGCCACGGTCAAAAGCTGGATGATGATGGACGCGTTGATATACGGCTGGATGGAGAGGGCGAAAACCGTCGCCTGGGAGAGCGCGCCGCCGGACATGGCGTTGAGCATGCCGAGCGCGGTGTTGCCCATGCTGGCAAAATACTGCTTGAGCATATCAAGGTCCACGTAGGGAACAGGAATGGCGTTCCCGATGCGGAAAATGAGCAGGCAGAAGATGGTAAAGAGGATCTTCTTCCGCAGCTCGGGAATCTTCCACGCGTTACGGATGGTCTGGATCAACTTATACCACCTCAGCCTTTCCGCCCGCCGCCTCTATCTTTTCCTTCGCGGAAGCGGAAAAGGCCGAGGCGTGCACCGTGACCTTCTTGGTAACGGCGCCGTTGCCCAGCACCTTGAAGCCGTACGGACACTTGGACAGGATGCCCTTGTCCAGAAGGGCCTGCGCGTCCACCACCGCGCCGTCCTCAAAACGGTCGAGTGCGGTGAGGTTTATAATTTCGAGGGGTTTGGCAAAGATATTGTGGAAACCGCGCTTCGGCAGGCGGCGGGTGAGCGGCATCTGGCCGCCTTCAAACCCGATGCGCACGCCGCCGCCGCTGCGGGCCTTCTGGCCTTTGTGGCCGCGGCCGGCGGTCTTACCGTTGCCGGTGCCGGCGCCGCGGCCCTTCCGCTTGCCTTCCGTCACGGAACCGGGCGCGGGGGAGAGTTCATGCAGATTCATGTTCGGGCGCCTCCTTACTGTTCCTCGGTGACCTGAAGCAGATAGCCGATCTTGGCGATCTTGCCGCGGGTCTGAGGGTTGTCGGGCTGTACGGTCGCGTCGCCGGGCTTGCGCAGACCGAGGGAATGGGCGGTGGCGATGTGTTTCGCCAGTCTGCCGTTTAAGCTTTTCGCCAGCTTAATGTTCAGATTAGCCATTTCCATACTCCTCCTAACCCTGGATCTCGGCCACGTTCTTGCCCCGGATGCGGGCCACTTCTTCGGGCCCGCGCAGGGACTTGAGGCCCTCCATCGTGGCGGTGACCACGTTCTGGGGGTTATTGGAGCGCAGGCACTTGGTCCGGATGTCCTTGATGCCGGCGGCTTCGAGCACCGCGCGGACGGGGCCGCCGGCGATGACGCCGGTGCCGGGGGCGGCGGGCTTGAGCAGCACGCGGCCCGCGCCGAACTCGCCGATGACCTCGTGCGGGATGGTCGTGCCGGAGAGCGTGATGTCGACCATGTTCTTCTTCGCGTCCTCGATGCCCTTGCGGATCGCCTCGGGGACTTCGCTGGCCTTGCCGAGACCGAAGCCGACCTTGCCCTTCTCGTTGCCGACGACGACGAGCGCCGCGAACTTGAAGATACGGCCGCCCTTGACGGTCTTGCTCACGCGGTTGAGGGAGACGACCTTCTCCTTGAACTCGCTGGGTTCTCTTTCAAATCTAGCCATTTTCCGTCCTCCCCTTAAAACGCCAGGCCGCCCTCGCGGGCACCCTCGGCGAGTTCCTTCACGCGTCCGTGGTACAGGTAGCCGCCGCGGTCGAAAACGACGGTTTCAATGCCCTTCTCCTTGGCGCGCTGGGCAACGAGCAGGCCCACCTTTTTGGCGGCTTCCTTATTGCTGCCCTTGCCTTCGAACTCCTTTTCCTGAGAGGAAGCGGTAGCCAGCGTATGGCCGGTCGTATCGTCGATGATCTGCGCGTAGATGTTCGCTTCGCTGCGAAATACGTTCAGACGGGGTCTCTCGGGCGTGCCGGAGACCTTCGCGCGCACTCTCTTGTGGCGCTGCAGACGCTGCGCGTTGGTATTGGGTCTGTTAACCATGTTGGCACACCTTCCTTTACTTCTTCTTTACGCCGGTCTTGCCTTCCTTGCGGCGCACATGCTCGTTGGCATAGCGGATGCCTTTCCCCTTGTAGGGCTCGGGCGGACGCTTCTCGCGCACCTCGGCGGCAAACTGGCCGACGGCCTGCTTATCGCAGCCGGAAATGACGATTTTGTTGGGGGCGGGCGCCGTGATGGTGATGCCGGGGATCTCCTCCACGGTCACCGGGTGGGAATAGCCCAGGTTCATGATGAGCTTATTGCCCTCTTTGGCGACGCGGTAACCGACGCCGCTGACCTCCAGCTCCTTGTGGTAGCCCTCGGTCACGCCGACGACCATGTTGTGCAGAAGCGAACGGGTCAGGCCGTGCAGGGAGCGGTGCTCCTTATCGTCGCTGGGACGCGTCACATGGATGACGTCCCCCTCCCGTTCGAACTTCATCTCCGGATGGAGCTTCTGGGTGATGGTGCCCTTGGGCCCCTTGACGGTGACGACGTTGTCCGCCCCGATCTTTACGTCTACGCCTGCGGGGACGGCAACGGGCATTCTTCCGATTCTAGACATTCCGTTATCCTCCCTTACCACACGAACGCAAGGACTTCACCGCCGACATGGGCCTCGCGGGCCTTCTTGTCGGTCATGACGCCCTTGGACGTGGAGACGATGGCGATACCCAGGCCGCGCAGAACGCGCGGGAGCTCCTCGGCGCCGACATAGACGCGAAGGCCGGGCTTGGACACGCGGCGAAGGCCGGTAATGACCTTCTCTTTGCCGGGGTTGTACTTAAGCGTGATGCGGATAAGGCCCTGCGTGCCGTCGTCGAGCACCTGATAGTTCTTGATATAGCCCTCTTCCAAGAGGATCGCCGCGATGGACTTCTTCATCTTGGACGCGGGAACATCGACGGTGTCGTGCTTGGCGGAGTTGGCGTTGCGGATGCGCGTGAGCATATCCGCGATGGGATCTGTGATATGCATGAGCTGTTGCCTCCTTATTAAGAGTTACAGACTTCCGTCTGTTGCGGCGGCGAGGTTCCACGGCAATGGGCGCTTTGCCAATTGCGCGCGGCCTTTCGTCGTCCGTGCGGGGATCTGGTGCCGCGCACCCGGACTGTTTCCATCCCGCGGCCGCAGGCTGCGGAAACTGGCATCGTCGCCGGTTCCGGCCGGCGGCCGGGAAAAGGTTAGGCCGGATGCTTCCGGTAAACAGCCATCCGCGGCTGTTTACCAGGACGCTTTTTTAACGCCGGGGATCTCGCCCTTATAGGCCAGCTCGCGGAAGCAGATGCGGCAGATGCCGTAGTCGCGCAGATACGCGTGGGGCCTTCCGCAGAGCTTGCAGCGGTTGTAGCGCCGACTGGAGAACTTGGGCTCCCTCTGCTGCTTGAGGATCATAGATTTCTTAGCCATTTTGCTGCCTCCCTTACGCGCGGGCGAAGGGCGCGCCGATGAGCCCGAGGAGCTCCTTCGCCTCTTCGTCGGTTTTGGCGGTCGTGCAGATCACGATGTCCATGCCGCGGATCTTGTCGATCTTGTCGTATTCGATCTCCGGAAAAATCAGCTGCTCCTTGACGCCCAGCGCGTAGTTGCCGCGGCCGTCGAAGGCGTTGGGGCTGATGCCGCGGAAGTCGCGCACGCGGGGCAGGGCGACGCTGAAGAGCCTGTCGAGGAACTCCCACATCTTGTCGCCGCGCAGCGTGACCTTCGCGCCGACGGGCATGCCCTCGCGGACTTTGAAGTTCGCAACGGATTTCTTCGCCTTGGTCACGATGGCCTTCTGGCCGGTGATCTTGCCCAGGTCGCCGACGACGGCGTCGAGCACCTTGGGATTGTCTCTCGCCTCGCCGCAGCCAACGTTCACGACGATCTTCTCGATCTTCGGGATCTGCATCGGGCTCTTGTAGGCGAATTTCGTCATCAGGACGGGAGCGACCTCATCCTGATACTTTTTCTTCATTCTGGTCATGTTCTAAGCCCTCCCTTACAGCTCGGCGCCGCACTGCTTGCAGACGCGGACCTTCTTGCCGTCGGCCAGGATCTTGTGCGCAACGCGGGTCGGCTTCTGGCACTTCGGGCATACGCGCATGACCTTGCAGGCGTAGATGGGGGCTTCTTTCTTGATGATGCCGCCCTCCTCGCCTTCCTTGCGGGGCTTGGTGTGGCGGGACGCGACGTTCACGCCCTGCACGATGACCTTGCCGCTCTTGGGCATGGCGGAAATGACCTTGCCCTTGACGCCCTTGTCCTTGCCGGAGAGGACGATCACCACATCGTCCTTCTTGACACTCAGTTTCTTCATCTTCCTAACCCCCTAAATGACTTCGGGGGCGAGGGACAGGATCTTCATATAATCCTTGTCGCGCAGCTCTCTCGCCACCGGGCCAAAGATGCGGGTGCCCCGCGGGTTCTTGTCGTCCTTGATGAGCACGGCCGCGTTGTCGTCAAACCGGACGTAGGTGCCGTCGGCGCGGCGCATGCCCTTGGCGCTGCGCACGATGACCGCCTTGACCACTTCGCCCTTTTTCACGGTTCCGCCCGGCTGGGCCTTGCGCACGGAGGCGACGACCACGTCGCCGATATTGCCGTATTTGCGCTTGGAGCCGCCCAGCACGCGGATGGTTTTGATCTCCTTGGCGCCGGTATTATCGGCGACCTTGAGGTATGTCTCCTGCTGAATCATATCGGCTCCTCCTTACTTGGCTTTCTCGATGATTTCAACAAGGCGCCATCTCTTGTCGCGGGACAGCGGGCGGGTCTCCATGACCTTCACCTTGTCGCCTACGGAGCAGGCGTTCTCCGCGTCGTGCGCCTTGAGCGTATACGTCCTTTTCACAATCTTCTTGTACAGCGGATGCTGCACGCGGTCCTCGATCGCGACCACAATCGTCTTGTCCATCTTGTCCGATACGACCTTGCCGACTCTGGTTTTGCGGGAAGACACTCTTTTTTCTTCGCTCATTTAAGTTCCTCCTTTATCGGCGGTCGGAAGCGGCTCCGGAAAGCTGCTTCTCACGGATAATTGTCTTGACTCGGGCAATGTCGCGTTTCACGTCGGCGATCTGGATGGGGTTGTCAAGCTGGTTGGTCGCGTGCTGCATGCGGAGAAAGAACAGGTCCTTCTTCAGCTGTGCCAGGCGGGACTCCAGCTCGGCGGGGTTCATGCTGCGTACCTCACTTGCCTTCATCGTTATTCACCACCATTCTCGGTTTCCGCTGCCTCTTTCTGGACGATCTTCGTCTTGATGGGCAGTTTGTGGCTGGCCAGCCGGAGCGCTTCGCGCGCGGACTCCTCCGGGACGCCCGCGATCTCGAACATGACTCTGCCGGGCTTTACGACCGCCACCCAGTACTCGGGGGAGCCTTTACCGGAGCCCATGCGGGTCTCGGCGGGCTTCTGCGTCACGGGCTTGTCGGGGAAAATCTTGATCCAGACCTGGCCGCCGCGCTTGGTATAGCGGGTCATGGCGATACGGGCCGCCTCGATCTGGTTGCTGGTGATCCACGCGGGCTCAAGGGCCGCAAGGCCGAATTCGCCGTAGGTCACCTGGTTGCCCTTGAGGGCTTTGCCCTTCATGCGGCCACGGTGCACGCGGCGGTATTTGACTCTCTTCGGGAGCAGCATTACTGCGCGCCTCCTTCCTTCGGAGCGGGGGCCGCGGGGCGGCTGTTGCCGCCTGCGGGCCGGTTGTTGTTGGGGGTGAAGCCGCCCGCAGGACGGTTGCCGTAACTGCCCTGGCCCGCGGGACGATTGCCGTAGCCGCCCTGGCCTGCGGGACGATTGCCGTAGCCGCCCTGATTGCCGTAGCCGCCCTGGCCCGCGGGACGGTTGCCGTAGCCACCCTGTCCCGCGGGGCGGTTGCCGTAGCCGCCCTGGCCTGCGGGACGATTGCCGTAGCCGCCCTGGCCTGCGGGACGATTGCCGTAGCCGCCGCGGTTAAAGCCGCCCGGTCCGCGGCGGTCGTCCCTGCGGGGACGGCGGTCGCGGTCGTTGCGATCGCGGATGGGCTTGGTGGTATCCATGGTGCGCGGCGTGGTGCGCAGGGTCTGGCTGAGGATCTCGCCCTTGTAGATCCACACCTTCACGCCGATGCGGCCGAAGGTCGTCGCGGCCTCGGCAAAGCCGTAGTCGATGTCCGCGCGGAGGGTCTGCAGGGGGATGGTCCCCTCATGGTAGTGCTCGGTGCGGGCGATTTCGGCGCCGCCCAGGCGGCCGGAGACGCAGGTCTTGATGCCGCGGGCGCCCATGCGCATGGCGCGGGCCATGGCGTTCTTCATCGCGCGGCGGAAGCCGATGCGCTTCTCGAGCTGCGCGGCAATGTTCTCCGCCACGAGCTGGGCGTCCATGTCGGGGTTCTTGACCTCGACGATGGAGAGCGCGACGCTCTTGCCGATGAGTTTCTCCACGGCCAGGCGGATGCGCTCGATCTCCGTGCCGCCCTTGCCGATGACGACGCCGGGGCGCGAGCAGTGCAGATAGATGCGCACCTTCGTGCTGTCCCGCTCGATCTCGATCTTCGGGATGCCGGCGGAGTACAGGCTCTTCTTGAGAAATTCACGGATCTTATGGTCCTCGACGATCAGATCGCCGACCTTGTCGTTGCGTGCGTACCAGCGGGAGTCCCAGTCCTTGATGACGCCGACACGCAGACCGTGCGGATTAACTTTCTGTCCCATATTCTACCTCCTCGCCTACTTCTCTCTGACCACGACGGTGATGTGAGAAGTTCTCTTGTTGATGCGGTACGCTCTGCCCTGGGCCCGCGGCATGATGCGCTTGATGATGGGGCCGGGGTTGGCGTAGGTCTCCGCGATATAGAGCTTCTCGGGATCCATGCCGTGGTTGTTCTCCGCGTTGGCCGCCGCGCTCTTGACAAGCTTGAGGAGCGGCTCGGAGGCGGCCTTCGGGGTCTGCATAAGGAGGGCCGTGGCCACGCCTACGCTCTTTCCGCGGATGAGGTCGCAGACGATCCCCACCTTGCGGGGGGAGATGCGGACGTAGCGTGCGATCGCTTTCGCTTCCATTTTCTGCTTCCTCCCTTACTTCGTGTTGGAGGTCTTGCCGCCGGAGTGACCTCTGAATGTTCTTGTGGGCGCGAACTCGCCGAGCTTGTGGCCGACCATGTCCTCGGTGATATACACGGGAACGTGCTTGCGGCCGTCGTGGACGGCGATGGTGTGCCCCACGAAGGACGGGAAAATCGTGGAAGCGCGCGACCATGTTTTCAGGACCTTCTTGTCGCCGGTCTTGTTCATCTGCTCAACGCGCTTGAAGAGCTCGGGGGCGACAAACGGGCCTTTTTTCACACTTCTGCTCATATCTTTTGTCTCCTCTCTCGCTTACTTCGCGTTGCGGTGCTTGACGATGAACTTCTCGGTGCGGTTCTTCGTCTTGCGGGTCTTGTAGCCGAGCGTCGGCTTGCCCCACGGGGTCACCGGGCCCGGACGGCCGACCGGGCTCTTGCCCTCGCCGCCGCCGTGCGGGTGGTCGCAGGGGTTCATGACCGAGCCGCGGACCGTCGGGCCCCAGCCC